>JAYUBR010001267.1:0-10002 GCA_043740775.1 Ferruginibacter sp.
TTGCATTAAGCCAACGAGCCACGCCCTCAAGCGTGGCTCGTTTCCAGGCTTTAAAAGTCTTAATAAAAAAGGGGCAAACTTTTTTGCTTGCCCCTTAAAATCCTTAATTATAAAATTCCATTATCTCAGCCTTTGCAAAACTCTCACAAAGTTGAAATGCTTTCTGTGTCCTCATTTGTCCAGTACCACCAAAAAATAAAGATTTCAGTTTGGCTTCTTCATTTTTGTAAGTCCGCACATTTTGAAAATATCCTGTAACAGCATTGTAAGCACCAAACAAACTACCTTTTGGAGTTTCCAATTGTTGGGTTTCATTGGTCATAGCATATTCAAAAGCGGCATCGGTCATGTTTTTAAAACAGGTTGATAGTTCATCATCTTTACCAGCCTGTATATTTTGCAACACTTCTTTGTTAGGAACCAATGCCATTTGAATCAGTTTTTTTACTTCTGGGTCTGTAATACGAACCCTTGCCCACTGGTTAAAAATACTTTCCAGTTCATTGCTTAATTGGTTGGTAATGCCCATTAGTTTGTGGGCTTCTTCCAAGCGTTCTTTAGCATTGGCTGTATGCCTTATTTTAAAAGCATTGCTATGGTTGCGAAGGGCTGCATTCAATGTATTATTACAAACAATCCGCACGGGTGTAAAGGCTGCTGTAATACTGCCGCCACCATCATGTGAAGTAGTTAAAAATAAATACTGCTCAATCAAATCATCATTACCCACTTTGATATAGTTGGGCAATTTAGCGGTAATAAAAATCCGTTCTCCTTTGCCCAATGCTCCTGCGGTTTCGTATTGTATGCCATCGCCCCCAACAATAGCATCAAAGAAACTGAAAGCATCAATGTTTTGCACCACTTCATAATCTTTACCCACTACACCCAAAACAGTTTCATTATCTGTTCTGATAGTAGCATAAAAATTGGGTACTTCAATTTCAGGAATTTTGATTTCTATATCCTCATTGGCTGCTTCGTTTTCGTTATCAAACGTAAACAGTTTTCTTTTGGCTACGGTATAATCCAGCCCTGCAAATTTTAGTGCTTCTACACTGGTAGGATAGCCTTCTACTATTTGTCCCAATCCATGCCAGGCTTTTTCTTTTACGGAAAAGAAACTGTGTTTACCTGTTAGTTCGTTGAAATTTAAAGTGTGTGCCATGATTGTTGATATTAAATTTTTAAAATGATTTTAAAAAAAGGGCATCGGCATTTTACCTACGCCCGTTTGCTTTCTGTCCTAAAATGGTAAATCGTCTGCAGGTATTGCAACTGCTTCGGCATTTGTTTTAACTGCTGTTTCATTTTTTACACCTGCACTTCCGTGCAGCTTAATGGTGTTTACATGAAAGGTTAATGTGGCCTGGCTTCTCCAATGTACTTCCCTAACCTTGTAAACTGCCGTTTGGTCTCACTAAGCCAATGTCCGAAGCCTAAACCAGCAGGCTGTTTGTCGTAAATTTCATCTTTTTTCGCTTTTTCAGTATCCTGTAAATTTTATAAAAAGTAGCGTATATTTATAGTACATATTGAATTGTTGCATGTAGCTGAGGTTCGTCATTTTACCAAATGTGCTTTTATGAAAGATGAAAGAATAAGAGACTATGTCTTAACTGAGTTATCAACTTTAGAAAACGTAAATAATAATACTGCTGAGGTTGAACTACTAAAGCATATCTATTCAGAAGTCAATTCCAACTACAGAAATCTTGCAGATATCAGATTTAAATTATTAGGACTTGTGCCTGCTGCATCAATTATAGCCTGGGCAGAATTAATTAATAAAATTGCGCCAGACAGTTTACACAATGCCGTTTCTGGATTAGTGGTTTCCTTACTTGGAATTAGAATAACGTATGGAATCAGGATCTATGATAAATGACGAATTATACAATGATTTAGTAAGTCGCGGAAAAAAAAATGAAGAAGAATTAGGGATTGGAACAGCAATTTTTAAAGGTCGGTTAAAAGCGAATACCAAAGATAAATTCCTTAAAAAGATATTAACCATGGTCTGGGTTTAAATTTCATTTATTCGAGTGTTTTCATGGGCTGGTCTCTAATCTCATCCTGGTATATTTATAAACTTATATTGGTACTTATATTCAAGTATTGGCATAACTAAAAGTCACCGGGTAAGCAAGGGGAATTTCACCCCTGCTATTCCTGTCACCACAGCAGGTTCTTTTATCCACATGGTTTTTCAAAATCATACAGGTTATCAGTAAGCAGCCGTGCAATCAGCAGCTCAAAATGGCAATTTGTTTTTGTACTTTCTGCATTTTTTGTGTACATGTTTTACATACTTTATCAACAACCGGGCACGGCCAGGCGTTTTTTAAAAACGCATTGTTCAGGCTGCTGTTTTCCCTTTTTTTTGTTTTCGTTCTTTCAGCATTTTGTAAATGTCTGCTACTTCAAAATACAGGCGTCCGCCAATTTTACTGCAGTTAATGTATCCTTTTTTGCGCCAGTTATACAGGGTACCGCGGGATATATGCAGCAGTTGCATTACTTCCAGGTTGTCCAGGAGGGTTTGTTGCAGCATGTCTTTATTCATCGTTTTAGCCTCGGGCTTTAAATGGTTGATGTGTTCAGACTGCGGAACAGGCGGTACTGTTGTTGCTTTTTTTGGCTTGTTGGGCATAAGGTTAAATTTAGTTATTAGAAATAAGGCCCTTCAAAATAAAGGCCGTTAAAAGGATGGTGGCTGCGGAGGATGAGGACAAAAGTAATAATCAGTTTTTCCGGATACAACAGTACAAAAACGTAATTTTTTGTAAGTGTTTATACTTAGCCCGGCAATACTTTTTTAGCATTGTTACATCCGGTGGTACTCAGATATGACCTCTACCCTTCTTTGATTGGTTTTCTTTTGGTGTTGTTTTGGTTTGCTGTTGGTATTGTCCGGTAAATCCAACACATGGGTAAAAGCATGGCAAAAGAACCCCGGCAGCAATTCCCTGTCTGAGAGTACCTGTCGCCATTTTTACAACTCTAAGGTTTTGCGCAAACATGTACAGAAATGTGCAGCGATGTTCAAAACTGTGCAGCCCTATAACATACACCGGCAGGCGGCGTTTAAACAACTGTATACCACTGTGGCGGCAGCTAAGATATCACCGCAGCAGATTTTTTTAACCGTTTTAAAATCCAATTTTATGGGAACAATCAACAAGGGAATCCTCGGTGGGTTCTCCGGAAAAGTAGGCAGCGTGGTTGGTGGCAACTGGAAGGGTATTGATTACATGCGGAGCAAAGGTACCCGTAGTAATTTTACCCCCAGCACCATTCAACTGGAGCAGCAGGCTAAATTTGGCCTTGCCATCCGCTTTGTGCAAAGCATGAGTGGCCTTGTAGCCGTGGGCTACCGCAATTATGCTATTAAGCAAACGGGCGCCAATGGTGCGGTATCGTATGTGCTTAAAAATGCCATTGGAGGTACTTACCCCAACAGCAGCATATTGTATGCGGATGTGCTGATTAGCCGGGGTGACCTGCCCAATGTACTGGCACCTGCTGTAACCATGGGTGCTGCCAGCCTGCTTACCTACAGCTGGACAGACAACAGCGGCGTGGGCATTGCCCGGGCCACCGACAAAATGATGCTGGCTGCTTACTGCCCTGCCTTTAACCAGTGTATTTACACTACAGGCAGTGCCAGCCGCAGCGCCGTTACTGATGCACTTAACCTTGCTACCTTTAGTGGCAACGTGGTGGAAACCTACATCAGTTGCCTGTCGGACAATGGCCGCAACATTGCCAGCATCATTTACACCGGACAGGTAACCGTAGCGTAAACTGCTGATTGCAAATGATGCAAAAAAGCTGTTTCAAAAGGACAGCCTTTTTTGTTTTTGATTACCATTGGATAAAATTGAAGAAACAAAAATGGTGGCAGATATAGTGCCACCTGCTGTCACAAAATCCGGATCTTACAGTATCGGTTAAAGCACCTTCTTCTCCTACAAAAATGGAGGTGTGGGCAATGAGCGACAGGCATCCTGTGCCGGACTGTTACGCACACCACGGCTAGCAAAAAGCTTTATCAAAAATTACACGCTGAAAACAATTTGTATTTACCATTCCATATCGTGTAAGCCCACCGTTAAGCAATTAAAATATGCCTGCTGCGGGCAAAAGCATAAGCCGGTAAATATATTTTTACAAACAATGCAGCATGTGTATAAATTCCGGTCCATGCTGGCCCATTATTCCGTTTCATGTTGCCCCACCTCAACAGGCGCAGAAACTTTAAATAAAGAAAGAGGAAGGCCAACACATTTAGAGCTTCGCCTTATTCGTTTTTTGGTCGATCCCAGGAAGACAGGAGAAAGCCGGTAAGAAATACGGTGTTTTTCCGGTATGAGACTTAGTGTTTATTGTATTATTTAGTTCTGTAAATTCCATCAGGCGCGGGGCTGTAGATTAATTAAATAAACTTTCATCCATCTGCCAGGTGCACGCCTCCTTCCTGTTTTGAGAGCAATGGAATTCACATAAAGTTTTCGAAGATTTTAAAACTTTGAGTGCCTTGAATGTGCTTAAGAAAATAAAATAATAACTGGCAAGAATGCTTGCATTTTGAAATATTAATATTTATTTTTGTTCAATTATTATCCAATCCTAACTAATTCCGCCCTGCTTCAACCTCCCTGAATTTCACTGCTGCTGATGTGGCAAATTTCTTATGAATTGTTCAAAGCTATATCAACCTCTACCAAACCCTAACTAAGAGTGTATCCTGGAAAGGATAGAAAAAAGGGCTCTGGGGTTTTTCATAATATGCCGGAATTGTACTTAGAAAAATGAATAGCCATTTAAAATTTTAATAACCCACTTTATGGTATTGACATCGCATTGAAACGCATTTACTTTTACCGTAGAATTATTTAAAAATATTGCCTGTTTTTTTTAGGCGAATCTCCTCTATTTAAACAGTGATTAATTCAATTGGCTTTTGCTTATTTATTCATTCATTAACTGAAGCTTTTACTTTTAGCTAATATCCTTTCAAAAATCCTGCACTTACCCCTGATTAATTCTAATAAAAAACAATGCGTAAAATTTCTTTGTGAGAGCAAGGAACATTTCCTGATCCTTATAAAAATCATCTATTCTTTTTTACCTCTGCTACCAGCAACAGGAAATGATATAATCCTTAACCAGCAGAACGGAGTAAACCGAAAAACTTGTCAAAGTGAAGGTGAAAATTTTAGACTTTATCTAAAAACAAAAATCTGAAACAACTAATAAAAAAGTTGAATAACCCCAAAAACTTAAAATTATGGCAAATGGCAACACGAAACATTTATCTGAAAATTGAAGAAATCAAAGGTTACTGCCCGGTTTATCCGGAAGATCATGTAGCCCCTCCTCACACATATGGTCGTGATTGTATGCGAAATCATGGGCACGAGGATGGAATTATTCCAATTTCAGAAATTAATGCCCGAACACTTGATGCACTAATATACCGTGAGTATTTAGATGCAAATTATTTGGTTCCTAAACCTGATAAATTAGTTATTAACGATATTAATGAACCGATTTTTACTGATCGTGTTCCTGGAACAGTTATATATTGCCATCCGGATGACAGACTTTATATACATGTGCTCAACTGGGATACAAAGCCCCACACTTTTCATGTTCATGGATTAAAGTATGGAATTGAATCTGATGGTTCCTGGCCTTTTGGCACCCAGGCTACAGATGGAAGACGATCAGATGAAATTTGCCCTGGCAAGACCTGGACATACATTTATGATGTAACCGAAGAAATGCTGGGGGCATGGCCCTTTCACGATCACCACAGGCATATAGGCGAAAGTATAAACCGTGGTCTTTTTGGCGGAGTTGTTGTGCTGCCAAAAAAAGGGTGCCATCCACCGCACAGGTTGAGACTACCAGATTCTATTGAAGATTTTATGGAAGAATGTTGCAAACGACCAAAGCATGAAAAATATGCCCATCTCCATTTTCATAAAGATAATGCAGGAACATTTCATCACATACATCCCACACAAAGTGGCATGGAACATCATCATGACGGGGGACATGTACATGACATAACAAAGTTTGAAGATCCTTTAATTGAGCAACTCTACCATGAACTGGAAGAATGGGCGCAGCTTGATTATTTGCAACCTCGTCCAAAGTTTGACGAACCATTACACGTTCCTATCTTTTTTCATTTAATGCAGGGCACCGGAGGTAAACCGGCATTTGACAGCCGTGATTTGAATGCAGGCAATTCTTTTTCCGTTCCCTTTGGCGCTGAAGGTGAATATCAATATCACTGTCGTTTTCATCCCAATATGCAGGGCACTGTAAAAGTTGTAATGGGAGGTCCGGCTACAGCCAGTGTAAATATATTATCGGATGCAGCCGGCATGAGATTCGATCCTCAAATCGTAACAATAGGAACTGGTGGAGTGATTACATGGAATCATAATGCCGGTGCCATGACACATTCTGTTACAGAAGATGCAGCAGGAATGCCAACCTATTGTATGAACGGAAGAGCTTTTATTGGAAACACACCAACCATTATTGCACACGCAGGACAAAAAATAAGATGGTATGTATTTAATTTGGATTTAGGAATGGGATGGCACAACTTCCATTTGCACGGCCAGCGCTGGAAATTTGGAAATGAAGCAATAGATATAAGAAGCATTGGCCCTGCAGAATCTTTTGTTGTGGAAACTGTAGCTCCACCTGTAATACTATTACCAGCGGATATTGAACTTTGCCAACCCCCTGACCATAGACCGAAAAATGCTAAAGAGATAAAACTAAAAGGTGATTTCTTATTCCATTGTCATATAGAAATGCACATGATGATGGGTTTAGCCGGCTTGGTTCGTTCACGACAAAGTGTTTGGCTAACACCTGCACAAAAAACAGAACTCGAAAACACCATTGGCTTACCAATTGATGACTTTAGTAACAATTGTCCCAATGTAGATGACCATCGTTGCGAAGATATTATCTGCGGAAGGTGGGAAGATGTGCCGGGAGCGCCCCAAAAATGGATGATGCATGCGATTCTTTTACCAAATACAGCTAAAGTATTGTTCTATGGATATGGCGACCAGCCTACCGATACTGATTTAAGCCGCTTATGGGATTATGGTACAGTTACACCAGGATATTCACTTCCTGCCAATCAACCCATAAATGTAGCCTCAACACCCGGAAGTATTCCTTTAGCTAATTTATGGTCATCAGAACATGCTTTTATGGATAACACTGAAGGAAAAGTGCTTATTCATGGTGGCTTTACAGGTGCTATTGGAGGCCCGCGTGCAGAAGGAAATCAAGCATATATTTTTAATCCGGTTACTTTATCATGGTCATTAACAGCACCTACTGTACAAAATAGGTTTTATTCCACATCAATAACCTTGGCAAATGGTAAAATACTTACCATGTTTGGCTCGCTTACTAAATCCATTGAAATTTATAACCCTGCCACAAACAATTGGGAAGCACCCATTCCTTTTCCGGCCACATTCAACTACCAGTATTATCCCTGGACATATCAATTGCCCGATGGAAAACTATTTATTGCTGGGCACCAGGGCGTAAGCAGAATATTTGACCCAGCAGCCCCAATAGACGATCCTGCTAATAAATTTAATACCATCGCCGGACAAAGAAGTTCGGGTGGCGAAAAAGGAACTTCTGTTTTATTGCCGTTAAGACCACCATTGTATAAGCCACAGGTAATAATTATGGGTGGAGATTTGCCGGATACAGAAAGTACGACAGAAATTATCGATTTGTCGGTAGCATCACCAGCCTGGGCAAGCCTTCCAAGCCTAAACGTGTCAAGAGCAAAACAAGTAAACTCAGTCTTGCTTCCTGATGGCCGGGTGTTTTTAGCCGGAGGAGTAGATGGAAGTGGTGGACCCGCTGAATTATTTGATCCACAAAATCCAGATGCCGGTTGGATTATGTGTGCAGAAATGAAATACGTAAGACAGTATCACTCATCTGCAATTTTACTTGCTGACGGAAGTGTTTTAATGGGTGGCGACTATGGAATAAGGACAACCCCGGATCCTAACCCGCACGAGCGCTATTACCCTGCATATTATAGTATGCCCCGGCCGGACATTACAGCCAGCCCTTCCTTAGCGCATTATAATGATGTTATAAATGTTAATACACCTGATGCAGGAAATATTAAAGAAGTAATTCTGATCAGGCCAGGTGCTGTAACTCACGGATGGAATCAGTCACAGCGGCTCATAGAATGTGAAATAACTGCATCATCTGCTTCACAGGTAAAAGCAAAAATTCCTGCCAATGATAACTTAGTTGCACCGGGATATTATTTACTATTTATTGTAACAAATGAAAGAGTGCCATCCGTTGGAAAATGGATTCGTGTTACACATTAAAAATAAAAACCGGAGTAAGCCGAAAATCCGTGATGAAAAGAGTAGGCAATAACTTAGAAAATAAAATACTTATGGCAACAAAATCTAAACCGAAACAAAAAAACAATTCTGCAAAAATGGATACCGAAATGCATTCAATGCAGAGTTTGAGTGGCTTGAATATCCTTATCCGCAATCTTGCTTTTGTGCCTTCACACATGACCTTTCCTGAGATGTTACTTGAGCAGGCAAAAGCCAATAAATTCAAATTACCCACCTGGTTATTTCAAAAGCTTTGCTGCAGAAAAAGCCAGGCAGCGATGAGCAATACTGAAAGGCAGCGCTACATCTGTGCATTCAATATGATAAATGCTGATGGCACATTGGGGCAGCTCGTTACCTTGCATCAGGGCATGTACATGCAGCATGGCAATTTATATTTGCTGCCATGGCATCGTATATTTCTTTTGCTGTTTGAGAAAGCATTACATCGTTATCATCCTGATGTATGCGTTCCTTATTGGGATTGGACTGACCCCGACCAACAAGACTTTCCATCATGGCTTAGTGGTGTGTTGCCCACAGTAAACACAGCAGGCGGCAACATTACTGTTACAAGAAGCCCGGGCACTCCGGCTGACCTGGCATCTACTGCTGCATTGGTGCCCCCGGCAATGGCTCAAATTAATTATAACAGTATGTCATCTGGAATCAATATGGTACATGGCATAATACATGGCTGGGTAGGCGGCGCAATGACCAACCCTTACACTTCTCCTGCTGACCCTGTATTCTGGCTGCACCATGCTAACCTTGATCGTTTGTGGTGGCAATGGTATAACAGTGCGGCAGGCAATCATCAAAATCCTGTTATTGCCGGCGCCCTTGCGCCCTGGGCTTATACAGAACCTGATACACGCAATATTATTTCTCTTGGCTATGATTACGAATAAAAAGTACCGTGTTACTCAATAATTATTGCAAAGTTTTTCCTTCTCAGCAACGTCCTCCCCGGTCTTTGTATCAGCCAGGGGCGTTGCATGCTATGAAGAAACGTTACGTTACGAAACCCCATTAGCGCAAGTAACACTTCAAATCATTAAACGCTTGCATTGGCGCAGGGATGCAGGGCGGGCAAGTGTGCTGGTGTCCTTGTGCCTTGCTGACGTTTTGCAATAAGCAATAGTTAGCCCACCACTGTTAGCTATTTTTGTTGTCTGGCGCAAGCATGGACAACTCACAATACCTTTGCTACCAAGCGCCAATTGAAGGGTACTCCATTCACGGAACAACTTGCGCCAAAGGAGATGACCAGTATAAAGCGCCTCTGTTGAGTAGATAGCCTGCGAATTCTATTAATAGGTATATACGCTTAGGTCGCCCAATTCGTTAAAAAGAACTATGTTTGCTCAATGTCAAAGAAGTTTAAATTTGTAGGAGTGAATTCTATAAAATTTAATAAACAATTTAAAGAAGATTCTGACTGTTATGAATATTTAGCATCGATCAAATGGGCTGATGAAAGCTACAAATGTAAGAGATGTGGTCACTCAAAATATTATAAGGGCAAGAAACCGTTTTCACGAAGGTGCTTAAAATGTAA
>JAYUBR010001268.1:0-3083 GCA_043740775.1 Ferruginibacter sp.
GTGGCCGCAGCCATTATTGCCGATAAAAAAGTGGATGTTAAAACCATTGCAGCCAGCGGAAGCAATGGAAAAATAGTAAAACAGGATGTGCTGGAAGCCATCAATAATCCCGGAAGAAAACCCGGGGTTGAATTATTTAGCAGGGAAAGGCGCACAGAGAAAATGAGTAACCTGCGCAAAACAATCAGCCGCAGATTGGTGGAAGCAAAAAATACTACGGCGATGCTGACCACTTTTAACGAAGTGGATATGAGTGCCATTATGGACATCAGGACAAAAAATAAAGATAAGTTTAAAGAAAGCCATGGTGTAAATCTTGGCTTTATGAGCTTTTTTACAAAGGCCTGCTGCTTTGCCCTTCAGGAATGGCCGGCGGTAAATGCCATGCTGGATGGTGAAAATATTCAGTACAATAACTATTGTGATGTATCAATTGCAGTATCTGCTCCCAAAGGCCTTGTGGTGCCGGTTATACGCAATGCCGAAAGCTTAAGCATGGCAGAAATTGAGAAGAAAGTAGTAGAGCTTGCTACCAAAGCAAAAGAAAATAAATTAACCATCGAAGAAATGAGTGGCGGTACTTTTACCATTACCAATGGAGGTGTATTTGGATCTTTAATGAGTACTCCAATCATAAATATTCCGCAGAGCGCCATTTTGGGAATGCATAAAATTCAGGACAGGCCGATGGCCATCAACGGACAGGTAGTAATAAAACCAATGATGTACCTGGCGTTGAGTTACGATCATCGTATTATTGATGGCAGGGAATCTGTGAGCTTTTTGGTAAGGGTAAAAGAATTATTAGAAAACCCTGCTTTACTTTTATTTGGAAAAGACCCCGTAAAAAGTTTATTGGAACTATAGTTGCTTTACATTCTATTCTCACAGCTGGTAGTTTCCAGCCGTTTATATTTTGTATACCATGAGCCGTTTTTACTCCTATATTAACACCAGCATAAAATTGGTGGAAATGTATAAAGGTGACCAGCCTTTTGCCATTTTTATCAAAAATTTTTTTAGCAAAGAAAAAAAATATGGTTCAAAAGACCGTAAGCAGATTGCTGCACTTTGCTACAATTATTTCAGACTTGGGTTTGCAATGGGCAACCATTCTCCGGAACAAAAAATAAAACTGGCAACTTTTTTATGTGAAAAGAAATCTTCTGATTTTGTTGAAAAAATAATTCCTGATTGGAATGAAAAAATAGACTGGCCTTTAGATAAAAAATTAGCGCTTGTAAAAGATCAGTTTTTTGTGAATGAAATTTTCCCCTTTTCATCAGTATTGAGTGAAGGTATAACGACTGAAAGGTACTGCCTGTCTATGTTGGTACAACCGTTGCTTTTTTTACGCATTCGTCCCCAATGCAGGATCACTACTTTAAAAAAACTGGAAAAATCAAAATTGCCGCACCAGTTAATAAATCAAAACTGCATTCAGTTACCGGCTGCTACCAATGCAGAAGATTTTTTTATTATTGATAAAGAAGTAGTGGTGCAGGATTACAACTCCCAGCAGGTATTGAATTATGTAAGTTTAAATGAAACAATACTTTTTAGCCACGCTCCCGAGAAGAAAGCAATTTCTACCTGGGATTGCTGTGCTGCCAGTGGGGGCAAATCAATTTTATTATTTGATATTTTAAAACACAAAACAGATATTACTATATCAGACATTCGCCCGGGAATTATTATGAATCTTCATCAACGTTTTAAACAGGCTGGCGTAAAGCAATACAACTATTTTATTGCTGATGTAAGTAATGCACAGTTTTTTCCACCCGCCAGCAATTACCAGCTTATTATTTGCGATGCTCCCTGCACAGGAAGCGGTACCTGGAGCAGAACACCAGAACAAATATGTTTCTTTAGTTTGGAAGAAATAAAAAAGTATAGTGATACGCAAAAAAGAATTGTAAGCAATGTGGAACCTCACCTTAAAGAAGGTGGAATATTTCTATACATTACCTGTTCTGTTTTTAAAGAAGAAAATGAAACAATAGCAGGATTTATAAAAGATACCTTGCATTTAAATTTACTGTACCAGGAAATTTTAAAAGGCTTTGATAACAGGGCCGACACTATGTTTGTAGCTGTGTTTAGGAAAGACACTGCTTAGTGTATAATTACTTTTTTTGTGGTCACTTTTTTATCATTGATAAATACTGCCACCAAATAAACTCCAGGGCTCAATTGTTTTACAGGAATGGTAAATGTTTGTTCGCCATTTACTGGTTGATTGTAGAGGCTATATACCTTTTGTCCGGTTGTAGTATACATTTCAATTGCTGTATTTACTGCCGTATTTCTTGTAATGGTAACAAAAAGATTTTCTGTTACAGGGTTAGGATGAATGCTTATTTTTTCAGTAAGATTGCCAGTGTTACAGTCAGGGATATAATTTACTGTAGCTGAATCCAGGTAAAAACTGGTATCCGCTGCAATCGTCATTTTGATGCGGTATTTGATAGCCATGTTATCTGTTATACTGCTCAGGTTATCTGCATAACTGAAGTTGGATTGTATAAAACTGCTGTGGGTATTTTTTATCAGTGAAATAGTTTTATACGCTGTTTCTGCTGGCAATTTTCTCTCTACTTCAAGGCTCATATCAGCGGCTGCTTTAATGGCAAGCTGCATGTTGATGGTGCAATTAGCGCCCGCTGTAATTTGCTGCGTATATAATTTTTTTATCAGCAAAACAAAAGCATTTTTTACATCGGGTATGCCATACCCGGTGCGGTTATCCGGAGTGGTAAACCTGTCTGAAGAATGCCGCAAGGCATCAATAATCTGCATATTATTTACTTCTGGAAAAGCCTGCCACAAACAGGTTGTAACGCCAGCCATTATGGGGCAGGCAAATGATGTGCCATAGCCAAAAGAAGGAGCGCCTGTATTGGCGTTGGCTACTACCGCACGAAAACCTACTGCGGCAACATCTGGTTTAACCTGCCCATCGGCAGAAGGGCCAAAACTACTAAAATTCGCTACCTGTTTGCTGGTATCAACTGCCCCCACAGTTAATACACTGTCGGCATCAGCAGGCGTTGTAATATAATGCCATGCATTATCTCCTT
>JAYUBR010001269.1:0-3081 GCA_043740775.1 Ferruginibacter sp.
GCATTCACAGTTATCAGGCCCAGCGAAGGAGAACAATCAATCACAATAAAATCATAGTCATCCCGCAGTGGTTCTAAAATTGTCTTTAATACGCCTTCCCGGTTAGGGTAATTAATCATTTCAATTTCAGCCCCCACCAGGTCAATGTGCGAGGGGATGAGGTCAAGATTTGGAATAGCTGTTTTTAGCAATACATCTTTGGCAAGGGTTTCATTTACCATGCAATCGTACAAACTGTTAGTAACATTGTGCAAGTCAAAACCAACACCAGTGGTACTGTTAGCCTGCGGGTCTGCATCTACCAGTAAGGTTTTATATTCCAATACTGCTAAACTTGCAGCCAGGTTAATGGCGGTGGTTGTTTTGCCCACGCCACCTTTTTGATTCGCTATGCCTATTATTCTTGCCATACCTTAATTTCTGAAAACGGAACTATTATTTTTAATGACGCCTGAACAATTTTTTTTTAAGATTGCCAAAGGTACTGTTTGAAATTCAACCGCAAACGGCAAATCTACTGACAGGGTGGCAAATTTAAGCATTCGGCATAAAATTGTACAACAAACACATATCTTAGTTGTTAGGGTATCATCTTTACGATAGCAAAAATTATATATGTACACTATTATTTCAGGCACCAACCGGGCAGGCAGCAATACATTAAAAGTGGCCAGGCAGTACCAGTCCATCTTACAAACAAAAGGCATTGAAGCAGGGATATTATCGCTGGAAGACCTGAATACTTGCACCAGGAACGCACATTTTGAGGCAATTGAAAATACTATTTTGATACCCACCAATAAATATATTTTTATTTCGCCTGAATACAACGGCAGTATCCCCGGTGTACTAAAAATGTTGTTTGATACCTGCAAAACACACCGGATATGGTGGAGCAAAAAAGCACTGATTACTGGCATCAGCAGTGGCAGGGCGGGTAATTTAAGGGGCAACGATCATTTATCTGCCATATTGAATTTTTTAAAAATTACCGTTCACCCTAACCAGTTGCCCATTTCGGTAATTGATACTTTGATGGATGAAGATGGAAATATAACCGACCACAATACCTTAAAAGCCATTCACCACCAGCTCGACGAATTTATTGCCTGGGCTGATGAAACGAAAAATAATGAGGAATTAAAATAAAACCGGCTTTGCTACGTCCAACACATTAACAAGTGCTTTTTTTAAAATGCACTAATTTTATTTTTTATAATTCAATCTCTTGTTATGCGTTCACCTTTTGGTGCTTTTATTTTTATCGCAGTTATGTTGCTGCTGGATACCTACGTTTTTCAGGCGCTTAAAACAGTTACCCAATCTGCTTCTCCAAAAATAAAAACCATTGTTTACTTTACATACTGGACCATTTCCATACTGGCTGTAATCGGGTTTTTGATATTTGCTTTTAGCAACCAGTACTTTTTACCAAGGGTTGTAAGAACGTATTTATTTGCCACCATCACAGGTTTATTTCTTGCAAAATTTGCCGCTGTTATTTTCTTTTTTGTTGATGATATCAGAAGAGTAATTCAATGGGCTGCCGGAAAATTATTTAGTCGCCCCACAATAGCCGCTGATGCCATTGTTAATGATGGAATCAGCCGCTCCGTTTTTTTAAGCTGGCTCGGTTTGGGTGTTGGTACAACTTTGTTTGGTAGCCTTGTGTACGGGTTTGGTAACAAATATAAATACGATGTAAAGCGGGTGCAAATGGCCTTTGATAATTTGCCGGCCGGCTTTAAAGGAATGCGGGTATTGCACATCAGCGATATACACAGCGGCAGCTTTACAGATAAGCAGGCTGTATTGCATGGAGTAAATGAAATTTTAAAAGAGAAAGCCGACATCATATTATTTACCGGCGACCTGGTGAACGACCGGGCCACAGAAATGGATGATTATTTAGATGTATTCAGTTTGCTGAAAGCACCGATGGGCGTGTATTCTACGCTGGGCAACCACGACTATGGCGATTATGTAAGCTGGCCGGATAACGGCATTACCAAAGAACAAAACCTGGAGAACTTAAAAAAAGTACACGCCCAACTGGGCTGGAAATTACTGATGAATGAACATGTGGTGCTGGAAAGAAATGACGAACAGATAGCATTGATCGGTATTGAAAACTGGAGCAACAAAGCAAGGTTTCCAAAACATGGCCGTATGGACCTGGCCTATCCCGGTGCAGAAAAATATCCCTTTAAAATATTAATGAGCCACGATCCCAGCCATTGGGAAGCGCAGGTGATTACCCATTATCCCGCCGTAGATTTAATGCTGAGCGGCCATACACATGGTATGCAGTTTGGTGTTGACATACCCGGTTTTAAATGGAGCCCGGTACAATACATGTACAAACAATGGGCAGGATTGTACGAGCAGGTACAACAAAAATTATACGTCAACCGCGGCTTTGGATTTATCGGTTACCCCGGCAGGGTAGGCATTTTGCCAGAGATAACCGTGATTGAACTGGTGTAATTTATTTACAAAATATTTTTTGTCCGAACTAAGACAACAGCTTTGTGCATCTTCATAGGCGTCGCACATTTATACATTTTATCTTTGTTGGGCTCTTCCTCAATTCGTTTGCCTGTGCTAAATGGCTGGTATCAAAAATTCCGAAGACCAATAAGGATCTTTTTAAAATTATTAGTCCGCCTTGCAATCTGAATTTAAAATAACGGGCCGTGTATTTGCGCTACAAATATATTTCCGCGCTTTTTTTAATAACAGATTAATTTATAAGGGATTAAAAAAATTGTTTTCCATAAAAAGTAGCATACTTTAGCGGTAATACACATGTTAATTGCAAGTTTTTTTTGCGACAGAATATATTTTGAACTTTGATTTTCAATAAGCATTTAAAGTTATTTGACAGCGGTTTTTCAAAAGGTTTTTTGTGCCCAAAAAGAAAAAAAAACCAGCAATTAACAAACAGTTTGGCGGTAGGCTGGCTGGACGTTGTTTTGCCTGTGCTTCGGTTTTTCAATTTGGCATTTGTACGGGGCTGGACAAACATCGCTTAACTTTTTTTTGTTACCTTCAACTCTATTAATTTTATTGGGCTGCGGT
>JAYUBR010001270.1:0-9975 GCA_043740775.1 Ferruginibacter sp.
TTAAAACCTCAAACAATATTCTTACTTCATTAAAAGCAAATTATTAAGACGTTTATTATAATAGTTTCGGCAGCTATTATATTTTATAAAACCAAAGGAAGTTTAAGTGAAAATGAACAACTTAATATAACTAATACTGCGGCTAAACCAAGTGTGGCAACCAGCGTTTCAGAATATTAAAGCAATCGGCTAAAGTTCTATATCAGCAACAGTTACAGCCGAAGTATAAAGGCGAATAAAAGTTCTTAACTTCATCTTATAAATCATTATTTAAGTATTGTTTAAAGTGGAATGTTCATTAAATTTTTCGCCTGTAGCAATGCTCACCTATGGTTTTCATTCATTTAACAAATCAAACCCATGCGCAAAATTTATATACTACTACCTGTCATTTTTTCTCTGCATAATTCTTTTTTATATTCTCAAATAAAAGCAATTCACTTCGGAAAAATAATTGATGGTAATGGAAAAGTGATCATGAACGGGGTAGTTATTGTAAACGCAGACAGAATTGTAAAAGTTGGAACAGAAAAAGAAATTACTATACCTCCTAACGCTGAAGAAATTAATTTAAAAACTTACACGGCTATACCAGGATTAATAGATGCGCATACGCATATGACTTTTTATTGGGACAGAACGCCAGGGAGTAATCCATGGGGGCAACTTGGAACTTTAGGGCCCGCAGTAACGGTTTTTCTTGCACAGGAAAATGCCAGAAAAACACTTGAAGCCGGTGTTACAACAGTAAGAGACCTTGGCTCTTTTGATAATATGGACTTTGCCATGCGTGACTTAATAAAAAGGGGCTCTATGATAGGGCCACGGATGTTTGTTGCCGGGAATGGATTGCACATCAGCAGTTCTCCTTATAAAATTGGAGCCATACCAGATGCAGGTACATGCGATGGTATTGAAGCCGTACAACGGGTAGCGAGGCAGCAAATAGCTTCGGGTGCAGATTGGATAAAAATGTATGGCTCTACCGGAAGTGATAAGGATGTAACCGGTTTTCAAACTTTTACTTACGAAGAAATGAAGGCTGCAGCCGATGTGGCTCATTTTGCAGATAAGCGTATTGCTATTCATTCTTATGGACCGGATGGAGCTCGTGATGCTGTAAAAGCAGGAACAAATACCGTAGAGCATGCAATAGATATTGATGACCTAACACTTGCTAAAATGGCAAAGGATGGAATTATTTATGTACCAACCGTGGAGCATAACAAATACTATATAGCCCACAAAGATGAGTACGGTTATGATTCTACTGTTGTAATCGGATTGAACAGTTATGTTAATAAAAATTTTGAAACAGTTAAAAGGGCTATTAAAGCAAATGTAAAAATTGCCATGGGATCAGATGCGGTATTTACAGGGTTTGGAGAAAATACCCGAGAACTTGCCTGGTTTGTAAAAGCAGGCATGACGCCAGAACAGGCATTAAAAACTGCAACTACTAACGGTGCTGAAATGCTCGGAATGGAAAGGGATTTGGGTGCAATTGCCCCAGGCTATTTTGCGGATATTGTTGCAGTGGAAGGAGACCCTATGAGAGACATTGATGTGGTAATAAAAAATGTGAAGTGGGTGATGAAAGGTGGTATGGTAGCAGTAAAAAAAACAGACAAATAAATTGACACTAACCAGGAACAAAAAATGATACTTTATGAGAAAAATCAGTTGTCTAATTATTTGCCTAAACACTATACTGTGCTATGCTCAGCCGTCAACTGATGTATATCTGTTTGATATGAAAATAAACAGCGGAAATATTTCTTTATCAAATCCCGTTAATATTACCCACCGTGAAGGGTACGACAACCAGCCTTCTTTTTCTCCGAAAGTCTCTTTAATTTATTATACTTCTGCTATTGATACTTTAGGTAATACAGAAATTAAAACCTATGATTATCGTACTAAAAGAACCAATCTTTTTCCCATAGTCCCGAAGGTGAATACTCTCCTACTGTTACACCGGATGGAAAATATGTATCCTGCATTTTTGCTAAAAATGTTGGTAAGAAGGATGTTACACAGTTTTTGGTAAAATATCCGGTTGCTGGAGGAAAGCCAATTGTACTTATTAATAATTTGGTAGTGGGCTATCACACCTGGATTGATAGCAAGCAATTGGTTCTTTTTGTTTTAGGCGAAGGTGGAAAAAACGCCCTTCGTTATTTTAATTTAGCAACCAAATCAGATAAAATTATCATTGATAATCCTGGTAGAAGTTTACAAAAAATAACGGGTGAAAATACTGTTGGGTTTATTGATAAAAGTGATTCAGGCAATGTAATAATCAAAAAGATAGACCTGAGTTCTTTAAAATATTAAATGTTTGTAAAACAATAGGTGCTGGAGAGTTTGTAACGTGGATTAACAAAGACTTGATCCTAATGAGTGACGGCAAGGCTATTTTTTTTAACAGGCTCCAAGAAAATAATGGCTGGGAAAAAATTAAAATGAATGCTGAGATTTCATTTCTAAAAGGTATTACCCGCTTAGCCGTAAATGTTGTCGGTACAAAACTCTCAGTGGTAGCAGCTGAATAGTTATAAACAAAGAATTACTTCTTCTGTATAATTACCTCTTATTCTCCAAATAAAATTGCTAATTTGTACTTATGCAAAATATATCTACGCTGTTAAAAACAATTGTTTGTTCTTCTTCCTTTTTTATACTAACATCTACTATCCATGCACAGGATGTTTCGGTAAGCGAAATTATTAATACCGAAAAAATGTACGATTTACATTTTACCGATGCCAAAAGAGATTCCATGGTGAACCAACTGAACGCTAACCTGCAGTTTTACAAATACATGCATGAGTTCAATTTACCAAATAGTGTTCCCCTTCCAAACTGGTTTGATCCTGTATTGCCAACAATGACTTTCAATACCAAACAGCAGCCCATTAACTGGAATATTGCTGCAGGTGTTATAATGCCTGCTGATACAAACCAGTTGGCGTTTTATACTATTGCCCAGTTGTCATCGTTGCTGAGGCATCATACAATTACCTCCGTGCAGTTAAGCCGGTTTTTTATAAATCGTTTGAAAAAATATGGCGACACATTGCATTGTGTTATAAGCCTTACGGAACAAATAGCCATGGAGCAGGCTAAACGGGCCGACGCATCCTTTAGAAAAGGCATCTATAAAAGTCCGCTGCAGGGCATACCCTATGGGCTTAAAGATCTGTTTGCAGTAAAGGGCACCCGAACCACTTATGGCACACCACCTTTTAAAGACCAAGTAATAGATGAAGATGCATTCGTGTACGAGCAACTGGAAAAGGCTGGCGCTGTATTAATCGCAAAATTATCTATGGGAGAGCTTGCGATGGATGATATATGGTTTGGCGGACAAACTAAAAACCCGTGGAATTTGCAACAAGGTTCCAACGGCTCATCTGCGGGCTCCGCCTCGGCAACCGTTGCAGGACTTTTACCATTTGCTATTGGCACAGAAACCTACGGCTCTATTGTTGCACCTTCTGCTGTATGCGGTGCAACTGGGCTGCGGCCCACATTTGGCAATGTTGCCCGAACTGGTGGAATGACCCTTGCCTGGACCTCCGATCGTATCGGGCCGATTTGCCGCGATGCTGAAGATGCAGCAATGGTATTTGCGTCTATGCATGGTAGTGATGTATATGACCGTGCCTCACGAACAATGCCTTTTAATTATACGGGTAATGTTGATCTCAAAAACATAAAAGTCGCGTATGCAAAAAACTACATTGATACCTTACCCGGTAACAGCGCAGAAAAAGGTGTTATTAAAACTTTGCAGGATGCAGGTGTGCAGGTTATGACTATTGATTTCCCATCCAACTTACATACGAATGAATTGCTAACAACCATTTGGGCTGCGGAATCAGCTGCGGCTTTTGACCCTCTCACTAGATCTGGTAAGGATAGCCAAATGGTACAACAATGGCAAAGCCGCTACGCGAACATGTTCAGGAGTGCACGGTTTATTCCGGCTGTTGAATATCTTACGATATGCCGTTTGCGCTATATGGTTATGCAGGAGGCTTTTACATTATTGAGCAGGTACGATGTTATCATTGTTCCGAGTATGGCCGATGAGCCTATGGCGCTAACCTGCCTTACAGGCAATCCTTGTATCACATTACCAGCTGGTAGAGCTGCTGCCGGTGGTGCACCACCCAGCATTACTTTTATAGGTGGTAAATTATACAGTGAGGCAATAATAACTGCGTTCGCCAAAAAGTTTCAGCAGCTAACCCATTATCAGCAGCAGCATCCACCCATGTTTACAAAGTGAACCATGTCATTAACGAAGGGCTGATACTCCTGCAGGAAACGACTTTTTAGGTACGATAAAGCGAATTAAAACGTCTACCGCTACATGAAGTATTTGAAAAAGCAGGGCAGGACAATGAAACATCAGTTCCGGCTAAACTGACCCTCTCGCCATTTCAAATTGACCCCCTAAAAAACTTTTTAAAAAAGCCTGCTAAAGAGAACTAAAAAAATGATGAAGAACTGTTGATGTGTGTTTTAAAAATAGTGATTAATTTTTGTCGATTTGTTTTATAAAAATCATCCCATTGTTGCATTTACATTTTTGTTTTTTTTAAGATTCACCTTACAATTCTATTCGGATAGATTGGTGAACAATTCTGTCCATGATGGCAAAGGAAGCCCGGTACGAACGAACAAATTATAGCATTACAATTTTATACTAATCCTATTTTTGAATTAAAGAAAAGGATATTAGGCTAAAGAAACAGTTATTGATAAATAAGTAAGTTATTAATATTTAAGCCAATTAATCATTTCTTCCCGAATGGGTAAATTATTATCCCTGGCAAATTGATTTCTTACCTTCCTTACATCTTCTGCCCATTGACCCAAGGGATATTTCAATTCACGATAAATCAAATAACTCATATCCACTGTTCTTGCAGGGGGATGATCTTTAACGTCATCTACCTGGTCCAGATATATACGTCCATTTGCTTCTGCTACCCGTGGATACCAATCCTGGTACCATACGGTATTTACTGCATCTAATACCTGGTTGCGGTCATTACGGATTCTCTTTACCTGATCCAGAGCCTGATCCAGCAGTGATATGGCTAGTAAAGGATGAATGGAGGCTGCATAAGAGGAAAGAATTAAGAATTCATTTATCCTTTTGAGATCCAGCAACATATTTAAATTCTGCCTGCAAAGTTGAGCCACTGTAAAAAGCACTTGTAAATTAAAATGCTGATAGTTCGCTTTCAGCATGTTTTGCTGTAAAAGGTTCATAAGCTCATCATTATCTTCAAGGTATTTTTCAACTAATATCAATTTTTCTTTATTACTTTCTCCCCAGTTCACGTTTACGGAAAGATTAGCAGTAGATGGTACGGGTAATGGGGCTAATTTTTGATCTTTTGCCGGCATTGGAGTGGCGTAGATTGTATCGGAATTTCCGAATATGGGCGTACGGTTTTTGGATGGTTCCCATTCCCAGCTATTTTCCCAAAACCGGGACTGGTTGATCAGCAGTTGATATACTTTGCCCATATCAATTGCGTTATGACCGTAAAAGGAGCTAAAAAATCGGTTCATCAGATCCTGTGAAGTCTGGTGTTTGTTGTTCCATCCGGGAGCTGCACCAGCAGCGTAGCCAAGCCAAAAAGTTTCAGGATTCAGGCCTGCATCACCCCAAGCTGCCACAATAACGCCCATAAAATCTGAATTGCCGGCCGCAATAGCCGAAGTAACTTCTTTGAGTACTTCATTTACTCTTCCTTTGGTAATATCGCCCTGCTGCTGCTCATCATCAATATGCGCCAAATTAGATTGGGAATCTTTTTTCTCCGGAAATTTATAATAATTAGGGAAGAGCGGCTCTTCTCCTTGTGTAGCAGTATAAATAAGCTGGCGCATCCCATGTTCATTGAATCGTGGCGCCCATTTATTATTATACACACCATTAATTATATGGGACGGAATGGAATGGATATCCGATTGAGTAAGGGGGTATTCTGCCCAAATAATAACTTTTCTACCTTTTTTATGTAGCTGGTTTGAAATTCTTGTAATGTATTCTGCAAGTAATTTACCGTTGCTGCCCAATTCTTCTGCACGCTTTTTCTCACTGGCTCCTTTTCCTGCATAGTAGGCTTCATCTGTAGAAAGCAGAAAATACTTTCCTCCCTTGTTGGCGTCTATAAGATTATTAGCCATTCCCAGTATCAGGGCATCGGCTTTTGGGTCGGTAACACTTAATTCATAATTCGAGTTGGGGAAAGATCTAAGGCTGGCATATTCCGGATGTTTCAATATAAATGATATATGTGCCGGTGCATCCAAATAAGGAACCAATTCTACATAATGCGCTTTTGCATAATCTGTCAGCTCCTGGAATTCTTTCGGGGTATAAGCATATGGTTCAATAATTGGCTTTGCTTCTGAAAACTCAAAATGTCCTTCTAACTTCAATGAAAATGCATTGATCTTATAATAGCTTGCCTGGCAGATCGCCCGCTTCATCGCATCGAGCCGTTCAAGGTGATGGGCATCGTCCCAATAGATCATTCTTAAATCTAAATTGGGCCAGTCCTCAATCACGCCGCCTGCAAAAGATATTTTGCCTTTATCTTCTTTCAACAATTGTATAAATGTCTGTATTCCATAAAATAATCCCTGGTTATGATTAGCTGATATGGTTATCCGCCTGCTGTCCAGTTTTAACCTGTAAGCTTGTTTCCTTAATGAAGTGCGGTTACTGTCGGTAGTCTCCCCGATTTTTACAGAACCTGGCTTTATAATTAATTGTATACTTCCGGTTCCGCCATGAGAGGAAGGGTTTAAGGTGAGGCCAAATCGTTCTTTTAATGCTGAGGTTAAGCTAATAATAGCAGGATCAGTTTTTAAGATAGTGCCCGTAGTGTTTATTGACCAGCTACCATCAAGTAAATAACGGGTGTCTGAAAGCGACACCTTTTGAGGTACAGGAAGCAACCCCGATCCGGGATTTAATTGTGCAACATTCTGTGAATGAACATGCGGGGAAATGAGGGCACAACAAAAAAATAGTAGTAAATAATAAAAGCTTTTCATAATTAATAAAATTTAAATTTAAGCAGAAATTTCACTTTCATGGTTTAATTTATTTGAATTCAATATTTCCCCCTCTCTAAATTTCCAGAGGAGCGGTAGATTATTTTCATTTGCAAATTGATTCCTCACATTCCTTATTTCTTCGGCCCATTGGCCTAAAGGATATTTCAATTCGCAATAAATCAAAAAAGTTCCTCCAGGAGAGTGCCTCAAATGGCTCATTCCTAAAAAACTGAAGTGTTCACATTTTAAAGGCAGGGTTAATTCTCTGCCTATTTTTTTATTTAAAATTATATTTTATGCAACTACAAATAGCAAACCGGCAAAGTGTTAAAATAAAAATGGCTTTACAGGGACCATCAGGTTCAGGGAAAACTTTTAGTGCATTATTAATGGCATTTGGTTTATGCGGGGATTCGTCCAGGATTGCTTTAATTGATTCTGAAAACCAATCCTCCCAGTTATATGCACATTTAGGGGGATTTAATGTTTTAAATCTTCAAGCTTCATTTACTCCTGAGAGGTATATTCAGGCAATTCAAAACTGTGAAAAAGCTTCCATGGAAGTGATCATCATTGATTCAATTTCTCATGAATGGGAAGGTATTGGCGGGATTTCCAGGCAACCCCTGTCTTGTGTAAATCAGATTGTGTAGATTTAAAATGCTCAAATACCAACTGATGCTTTTGAGTATTCCACTCAAGCTGATGTTATTGTAGGCTTTTTAAGTAAGCTCTTTGTTGCTCAATTCATTGGCAGGTACAATTAGCAGGGGAAGATATTTACGCACGCTATTGCGGCTTATACCAGTTCGACGAACAATTTCCTCAAGCTCAAAATCAAATTTAAACTTGCTTCATTAATGTTAGCCAGCAATTGGATGCGGAGAGGTCCCGAAAAATGGATATAGAATCACCATCGACTAAAAATTCCGATATTATTATAATACAATCGGACCGAACCAAATCAATGGATGATAAGGTTGGGGTGAGCTGAGACCAACCAACTTAATTAAATTTCATCAGTCTCCCGGTCAGTTTCGATAATTGCGATGCTAAATAACCCTGTTATTAGGAAGTATTACGATACACCTTTTTATGTTATGGTAAATCTAACCAGTCACTTTAAATGCAACTAATGCTTGCGCATTTCTCTTTCGTGATTCAGACTCAAATGAATCCAGGTAACTTTTTGTAGTGCTAACATTTTTATGTCCTAAGTTTTCTGATATTGCTTCAACAGGGACTCCGGATCTTTTTAATACTGTTGCATATGTATGGCGAGCAACATAGGTTGTAACATTCTTATCAATGCCCAAACTAACTGCGATTCTTTTAGTGTATCTGTTCATGTTTTTAGTAAACTGCTGAACATCCTTTTTAATTTGAAGTGAAGAACTGCTATCTGTAATAATAGGAAATATGTAATTTTCTGCACAAATATCCTTGTTCCCCCAGGTACTAATAATTTGTTGCGCTTGTTCCAGTATTGGTATGGATATTAGGTTGTTGCTTCTGCCCCTGTTAGTTCGAATTGTTTTAGAACGTTCATAATGTATTTCACCATCGTATATGTCTTTGTAGTTGAGTTTGGCAATATCCATAATATCCATGCCGTTGCAGAAGTAACTAAAACACCAAAAATCTTTAGCTTTACGCTCCCATTCATCGCCGGTAGTTTGGTAATTGTATATTCTTCCAACCTCTTCTATAGTCAGTGCTTTTTTAATGTTATTTCCAGTCGGAATGATATACTTATTCCTACCAAACGGATAGTCCTCTTTTGAAGCAAGATTCTCAGCAATTCCCCTGTTCTAGGCACACCTTAAATGCCGCAGATAAATTCCCACAGTTGTTGACGATTTTGAATTTGACAACATCCAAATTTCATATTTTTTTAAAAATTCCGGGCTTATGTCCTCGAAGGATAGTTTTGGTTTGTAAGTTATTAATGAGTTTAAAACTGTATTATACATTATAGCTGTACCAACCTGGTCAGACTCATTTAGCTGATTACGCATTTTGTTAATCAAGTCATAAACGTCACCATCGCCACTTTTTCTTTCATAAAATTTCATTTCAAATGTATCAAAATCGAAGTTTTTAAGCGTATCAATGACTGCTACAGCTTTTACCTCAATACCCACAGCAATATCTTTTATGGCTTTCTCAGCTTTCCGAGGTTTTTCATTCAAGAAAACTTTTGAATATTCATCCTGGGTGAGATCAATATTACACGGGTAAAATTTTTGCAACCTATTAAATGTAACGCGAAGTTTGAGCGGAAATTTTCCGTTTTTCTTTGCCATTTTTACCAGTACAAGTTTTGTTGTTGGTGGTACAATTATACTACAATATGTATGAAAGAATGTTAGCTAAGAATAAATGATGTATCTTTAAATATTTGGTAATCAATATAATGGTAGGTAATTGTTACAATCAGAAAAAGAATGATAAGGTCGGAAAAAGAAAGATTTGGGACTGTTAATCAGAGGGTCTCCCGTTCAAGTCGGGAAGGGGAGCAAAAATAAAGCGCATACGAAGTAAAATTTGCAGGTGCTTTTTTATTTGCAAGCAATTGTGCAGTAAAATATGAATAAGCCCTGCTACCTGATTAAATAATTACTTGCAAGGCAAGTCAACTATTTACCGGGCTTTGCATGATGAGCGTGTTAATCAAAAGAATGGCGCTGTCAGAACTACATCAATTAGAAAATATTCAAAAATCGGTGCGACCTACATGTTGATTCTAATAATTTTTTATTTGATTATCGCATTATAAATCGCTTCGTGAATGGAAGGCCTTACATTCATTTTTCCCAGCAGCGGATTATCTCCTACTGGTGCAACCCGGTTACTCAAAAACACATACACTAATTTCTT
>JAYUBR010001271.1:0-3075 GCA_043740775.1 Ferruginibacter sp.
AATGATTTAAAAGAAGTGGTAGTGAGTTCAGCCAGAAATAACAGCAATGTTGCAAAAGCAAGAATGGGCATTATCAATATTCCGATGAAACAAATTAAAACGTTACCGGCTATTGCAGGCGAAAGAGATATTTTAAAAATTGTGCAGTTACTTCCAGGTGTTCAATCGGGCCAGGAAGGTACGACAGGATTTTATGTACGTGGTGGTAACACCGACCAGAACTTAGTGCAGTTAGATGAAGCTACTGTTTACAATCCCAATCATCTGTTCGGGTTATTCAGCACATTTAATACTAATGCGATCAAAAGCGTTACCTTAATTAAAGGTGGCTACCCGGCACAGTATGGCGGCAGGCTAAGTTCTATACTAGATATAACCATGAAGGAAGGCAATAAAAAAAAATTCAGTGGCGAAGGCGGTATCGGTTTAATTTCTGGCAATCTTACACTACAAGGCCCGATAACAAAAAACAAATCTTCCTTTATAATTTCTGCAAGAAGAACTTTTTTTGATTTAATCACAAAAGCAGTAATTCCAAAAAATAAAAATAATACCACTTACTATTTTTATGATGTTAATGCGAAAGTTAATTTTGAATTGGGTAAAAAGGATAAATTGTATTTGAGTTTCTTTAAAGGATTGGATAATGCAAAATATGCCGGGGCAAGCAGTTTAAACTATGGAATAAATTTTGGCAATAGTACCACAATAGCAAGATGGAATCATTTATTCAATAAAAAATTATTCAGCAATACTTCTTTTATTTATAACGATTATCATTTAAGCCTTACCACCACACAAGACCAGTATTATGCACAGCTTTATACAGGCATTAAAGATGTAAATCTAAAAACAGATTTCAGCAATTTCCCTTCTTCTTCACATTCCATAAAAGCAGGGGTTAACTATTCTTACAGTACCTTGTTTCCTTCAACGAGTTCTGCAAAAATTCCACGAAGCGGCAACATTAATAAACCCAATTTAGACAGCATTGAAAGAAAATATTCATCTATTGTTTCGTGTTATGTTAATGATGATATAACACTGTCAGATAAAGTAAGTGCCAGTTTAGGCATAAGGGTTCCGGTATTTATTAAATCAGATATTATTTACACAAAGATAGAACCAAGAGCTACAATTAAGTATCAGTTAAATGATGCAACTTCTATCAAAGCCGCTTATACAGTAATGAACCAGTTTCAACATTTAGTACCCAGTAGTACCGCCTCATTGCCAACCGATATTTGGATAAGCAGCAGTAAGATTGTAAAGGCGCAAACCAGCCAGCAAATTGCATTGGGTTTATTCAAAAACTTTAAGGATAATACTTATGAAGCCAGTATTGAAGGCTATTACAAAACGATGAATAACCAGGTACTTTTTAAAGAAGGCGCTGAATCTTTGCAACAGGCTGATATTGATAGCAAACTTACTTTTGGCAAAGGAAATAGTTATGGAGTTGAATTGTTTGTAAAGAAAAATTTAGGTAGGTTAACAGGATGGTTGTCCTATACATTATCATGGACAAATCAAAAATTTGATTCGCTAAACTTTGGTAAACAATTTCCATTTACGTACGACAAAAGGCATAACCTGTCTGTTGTTGGCACGTATGATTTAAGCAAGAGATGGACAATGTCAGCAGCCTTTGTATTTACTTCAGGAGGTGCATTTACATTACCAACAGGAAGGGCTGGTGTTTATGGAGACGGTTCTTTGTATGACGGTACATACCATGATTATACAGGGAGAAATAATTACCGCTACCGTGCCTATCATCGTTTAGATCTAAATGCCATACGCCACGGACATGCAAAAATATTTGGTAATAAATACGAATCAGAGTTAGTGATAAGTGTATATAATATTTATAGCCGACGCAACCCGTATTTTATTTACTTAAAAAAGGATGCTATAACAAAAGATATATCAGCCAGAGAAGTTTCATTACTTCCGATTATACCGAGTATCAGCTATAATTTTAAATTTTAACCAATTATAATAGTGAAATTAATAAAGTTTGTATGTATAATATTTTGCTTCTATTCCTGCAAAATGATAAGGCCACTGTTACATAATATTCCTAAAGAAAGAAATGCCGAACTTTTTCCAAAAAGAAAAATTGAAAAGGGGGATAGTGTATTTCATTTTATTAACGCTACAAATGATTGTAGTGTTGGTACATCTATAAAAGTTGATGAACGTGCCATTGATCCCAAAGGTGTTGATTTAAATGAAATGGTAAAGCTTCATCATACCCTATCATTTATGATTATAAGAAATGATAGTATCATTTATGAAAATTATGCAAATAAATATACGGACACTTCTGTGCTATCCGGTTTTTCTGTAGCCAAATCATTTGTATCTACATTAATAGGGATAGCAATTGATGAAGGGAAAATAAAAAGTGTACGGCAGCCCATAACTGATTTTATACCTGAACTTACAGATAAAGGGTTTGGCAAAATAACAATTAAGAATTTATTAAATCATACTTCAGGCATCCGTTTCTCAAAACAGCGGTACAATCCTAATTCGGATAATGCACAGTTTTATTACACTAAAAATTTAAGGACAAAAACGCTTCAATCCAAAATAGAAGAAGCACCTGGTTTATATTTTAATTACCAAAGCGAAAATTATCAGTTGCTTGGGCTTATTATAGAAAGAGCCACACATCAAACCTTATCAAATTATTTGCAGGAAAAAATCTGGAAGCCATTGGGAATGGAAAACAATGGATTTTGGAATATTGATAACAGCAGTAATACTGGTATTGAAAAAGCATTTTGCTGTTTAAATGCTACAACCCATGATTTCGCGAAGTTAGGAAGACTTTTTCTGGATAAGGGCAGTTGGAATGGCAGGCAATTAATATCAGCAAAATGAATTAAAGAAGCCACACAGCCAGATACAACTGAAGGAGGAAAATTTAATTTCCAATACAACTGGATAAGCGGTTCCCCAAAATATGGCAGCTATTATGCAGTTGGTTTGTATGGGCAGTTTATCTATGTATATCCGCAAAAAAATGTAATTATTGTCAGATTTGGCAAAGAGGATTTAAATTAT
>JAYUBR010001272.1:0-9953 GCA_043740775.1 Ferruginibacter sp.
TTTTTAATTCATCCAGTTCCATAATTATTGTTTTTTTAAAATTTGTTGTGATAGTTTTTCTTTTATCCGGGACAATTTTGTACCCACATTGGTTTTAGAGATGCCGGTTATCTGTGCTATTTCTTCGTGGCTTTTATTTTCCAGGTAAAGCATTAAAATACCCTTGTCAAAAAGGTTCAGGTGCTGAATGTGCTGTTGCAGTGTTTGCCATCTTTCTTCCGCATCCCTGTTGCCTGTTTCTTTAAAATTTAAAACATCATCATCTATGGGTACTGAAACAACTTTCTTTTTCCTTTTTTAAAATGCAAAACAGCTACATTCATTGTCACCCGGTACATCAAGGTACTTAAGCTGCTCTATTGTTTAAATGTGTCAAAAGATTTCCAGCTCAATCGTGCTTATAAATACCGGCCACAGTAGCAAACGTCTTTACTGGTTCGGGCTTCGGCTGTTGCCTGGGAGGCACAACAGCGGCTCACCGGGATAATTAGCGTATTTAACATTGCTACAAGCAGCGGCACAAAAAGTTTTTGTCATTCCTGTTCTTCCAGCCTTAACCTGGTAACGCCATAGGTTTCAAAGTTGTCTTTATATTTTTGCTGCATAGCTTCAATTGTTCTCCTCATAGGGGGATTTGCCAATATTTTTTCAGCTTCCAGGTGGCCGTACTGTTCTTGAAAATCCCGGTCGGCAAGTGCATATGGCAGGTAGTTCTGTACGCAATCATCATCATAAATTTCTACCAGTGGCGTACACTCATCATCCAGTTCTAAGCTGATGGTAAATGCGGTTTCGGTAGGTCCGCCGTAGCAAAAGGCCCCGGTTTCGGGTGCTTCTTTAAAACCAGTGGCACATACCTTGTTAAGGATGTCTCTCACCATTGCTTCGTTGTCGTAATCCACGCACGTTATAAAATAGCTGCCAAGGTACAATTGCTTGGCAAGTTCTCTTAATTCTTCCGGGGTAAAGGAAAGGGTAATTTCTTTCATTGTAAAAGTTTATGGGTTGTAGAATTTTTAAGCAATAAGATAATATTTATTTGGAATACTTTAGCAATTTTATTTGCTGTTATTGCGGCCAGCTTCTTTTTTTGGATACAGGCAAAAGGGCAAACGAAACCCCAACAGGTTTATAATGGATAAAATTGTGATTGTTGGGTTTGAATGATGGGTTGGGGAAACCCAGCAACCGTGTAAAAGTCTTATTTGCCAGTACGCAGCAATAAGGGGTGGCAAAACTTTAAAATGATTGTTTTTTTAAATGATGTTTTCTGCCTTATCTTTAAGCCATCCCGCTTTCATTGTCCAATCATCACTTGTCATCAACCACCAACAACAATTTTAATGATTGTACCGCATTGGTACCGCCAAGATAATTGCTATGCTTTTGCACCGACCTGCTTAGGCGCTACTGCCCCGGCAGGTTGCCCTTTATTAAACAAATTAAACCGCCAGCATGAAACTATTTTTGAGCACACTGCTACTGCCGCATTTTGAAACGTACATGGCTCCCGTTGTGAAAAATAAGCAAGCCTCCGGCTTTATTTATTGCTATATGTGTTTGGGATACTTCACAAAAATTTGCATTTAAAATTTCTTTGCAATGCGAAACGAATTGATTTTAAGATGTTTGGGCGATGGGGAAATTGATTGGGGTGGAGGGAGAAATGGGATAGTTTACGAGTAGAAGAGTATAATGAAAAAAGCGACTTGCGCCGCCTTAAATGTATTCACAACGGAATAATCCTTATTGTGATTTGCTTTTAACTTTAGACAACAAATATAGATTAATATTTAAAATTACAAGCTTTATGAAAAAAATTTTAGGTCTTGATCTTGGCACTAATTCCATTGGATGGGCATTAATTAGTGAGAGCGAAGAAAGTAAGCGACGGGAAATCGTAAAGATTGGTTCAAGAATAATTCCTATGAGTGAAGATATTCTTGGGAAATTTGATAGCGGTGTTACTGAATCCGATACGGCTCGAAGAACTTTCTTTAGAGGAGCAAGGAGATTAAGAGAACGGCATTTATTGAGGCGAGAGCGTCTTCATCGAGTATTGAATATTTTAGGCTTTCTACCTGAACATTATGCAAAAGAAATTGACTTTAAAAAGAGACTTGGTCAATTTATTAAGGAAGCTGAGCCCAAAATTGCATATCGGTTTAATCAAGAAACAAAAAGCTTTGACTTTCTATTTAAAAAGTCCTTTAAGGAGATGCTTGAAGATTTCAAAGTCCATCAACCAGGGCTATTAAACAAATTAAACAAGAATGGAGAACCAGCAAAAATACCTTACGACTGGACAATATACTATCTCCGAAAAAAAGCTTTAACCCAAAAAATAGAGAAAGAAGAATTGGCTTGGTTGCTTTTGAACTTTAATCAAAAGAGAGGTTATTATCAATTAAGAGGTGAAGATGATGAGGACCAGAAAGAGAATAAAATTACAGAAATAGTTACTTTAAAAATAGTTAATTGCATCAAAGAAGATAAATATAAAAACACAAATCAATTCTGGTTTAAAATTATTTTAGAGGGAGGATATGAATATAAAAGAACGTCCGAAAATGGATTTGAAGATTGGATTAATACAGAAAAAGATTTTATTATAACCAAAGAGATAAATGAAGACGGCTCTATAAAATATACTAAAGACAAAAGAGAATCAAGACCTAAAATCAACATTGAATTATTGCCAACATTTGAAGAAATTGAGGCTATAACCGACGCAAAAAAGCGAGGAAAACTCTATAGAAAAATAAAACTCCGAACAGAAAATACTATTGAAAAATCAGGTAAAACTATTGGCACATACATTTATGATACGCTTCTTCAAAGCCCCAATCAAAAAATAAATGGGAAATTGGTAAGAGTTGTTGAACGAAAGCTTTACAAAGATGAACTTAAAAAAATCCTAGTAAAACAGAGTCAAGAACACCATGAGTTACAAGATTTAAATCTTTACACTGAATGTACAGAAGAACTTTATGAAAATAATGAATCCCATAAAAACAGTATTCTAAATAAAGGCTTTCCTTATTTATTTTTAGATGATATTATTTTCTATCAGCGACCATTAAAAAGCAAGAAATCATTAATTAGTGATTGCAAATATGAAAGCAGGCCGATGAAAGATAAAGACGGTCAATTAATTAAAGACTTAAATGGTAAACAAGTAACAAAACCAATAAAATGTATTGCCAAATCGCATCCACTATTTCAAGAATTTAGAATATGGCAATGGATGAAAAATTTAAGTATCTATGAAAAGGCAAGCGACAAAGACATTACCAACCAGCTTTTGCATACGGAAGAAGATTGGGTAAATTTATTTGAATGGTTGAATGATAGGAAAGACGTTGACCATAAAGCCTTACTTCCTTATTTATTGAAATCATTGAAGCTTAAAGTAAGTAACTATCGCTGGAACTATGTATATGATTCAGCAAAAGATGAATCCAAAAAATATCCCTGTAATAAAACGAGAAATGCCATTATTTCAAAACTTGGGAAAGAAAAATGCAAATCATTTTTGACGCAAGAGAATGAAATTAAAATATGGGAGTTACTTTATTCTGTACTAACAAAAGAAGAAGCAGATACTGCATTATCAATTAATAAACTTAGGGATAAGAAAAAAATTAAGACTGGACGATATAGTATTTACAATCTCCTTTTGACGAATGGCTTTTCTGAAGATGAAATTAACGCTTTAAAAACAGCAAAGCTTGACGAGAAAGACTACGGGTCATATTCTGCTAAAGCCACTAAAAAATTATTGCCCCTAATGAGGATTGGCAAGTATTGGGAAGCGGAAAATATACATCAACAAACAAAAAGCAGAATTGACAAAATAATTACTGGCGAATATGATAATGCTATACAAGACAGAGTAAGAGATAAAGCCATTAACTTAAAACTTATTGAAGATTTTAAAGGGTTACCCCTATGGCTTACGAGCTATGTCGTTTACGATAGACATTCAGAAGAAGGAGAAATAAAGAAATGGAAATCAATAGATGACCTGGATAATTATTTAAAAGAATTTAAGCAACATTCCCTACGCAATCCTATAGTAGAGCAAGTAATAAATGAAACATTAAGAGTTGTAAAAGATATTTGGAATATTCATGGAAATGGAGTTGAGAACTTCTTTGACGAAATACATATTGAACTTGGGCGTGAGATGAAGAACCCTAAATCTGACAGGGAAAAAATAACACAACAAAATTCACTAAATGAAAACACAAATCTTCGTATTAAAGCCTTGCTGGCTGAATTGGTAAATCCCGAATATGATGTTCATGATGTACGTCCATATTCTCCGTATCAACAAGAAATATTAAAACTCTATGAAGACGGAATTATAAACAGCCACGATGAAATACCGGATGACATTTTAGGTATTCAAAAAAAGTTTAGAGAAAATGACTTTAAAAAGCAGCCAAGCAAGTCTGATTTTATCAGGTATAAATTGTGGTTAGACCAAGGTTACATGTCGCCCTATACGGGAGAAATAATCCCATTAAGTAAATTATTTACAACCAATTATGAGATAGAACATATTATTCCGCAGAGCCGCCATTTCGATGATTCCTTTAGTAACAAAGTTATTTGTGAATCAGTCGTAAATGGTGAACAATACAAAAAAAATCAAACGGGTCTTGAGTTTATTAAAAACTTCAAAGGCACAATCGTTAAAGAACTCTCGACATCATCGCACCAGGTAAAAATATTTTTAGAGGAAGAATATGATACACATGTAAGAAAATATTTTTCAAAAAGCCGTGGCAAGATGAATAAATTATTGCTGGAAGATATCCCTGAAAAAATGATTGAAAGGCAACTGAATGATACAAGGTATATCAGCAAAATGGTTAAAAACTTATTGTCGAATATTGTGAGGGCAGACAATAAAGATGATGGAACCACTTCTATAAATGTTTTATCCTGCAATGGACAAATAACTTCTATATTAAAACATGATTGGGGGCTGAATGATATTTGGAACGAAATAATAGCACCACGTTTTGAAAGGCTGAATGTAAAGGCCAATGCAAATATTTTTGGTACTATAAATGAAAAGACCAATAAGTTTTTACCAACCGTTCCATTAGGACTATCCAAAGGATTTACAAAGAAAAGAATTGACCACCGGCATCATGCTTTAGATGCGTTGGTGATTGCTTGTGCAAGCCGAAACCACATTCATTATTTAAACAACCAGAATGCTCTGGAAAAAGGGAAAAACAAAGAGCAAAGACAGCAATCAAGAGAGGATTTAAAACGTATTCTATGTTATAAAAAATACAATGAAGGCTCAGACGCTAATTATAAATGGATTTTCAAAAAGCCATGGGAAACATTTGCAGAAGAAGCTAAGAAGTTTTTGTATACAACTATTATAAGCTTTAAGCAAAATCTAAGGGTAATAAATAAGACGGTAAATAAGTATGAATCCTGGAAAGATGAGAAAGGAGTTTTAAGAAAAGGTAAAAATGGTAATCCATTGAAAGAATTGACAATTCAAACAAAAGGAGAAAGTTGGGCAATAAGAAAACCAATGCACACACCAATGCCTTATGGAAAAAAAATGTATGAATTTGATATTTTGAAGATTGCCGAGAACGTAGGTAAAAGAGAATTAATTGTGGATGAGGTTATAAAAGATAGAATAAATGAAAGGCTTGCCCAATTTGAAAATAAAGTCACTACAACGCAAAAAGACTTAAAAGCAAATCCTATTAAGGATAAGGAAGGGAATTCTATTTTAACAACAACATTTAAAATTGTAAATGAAAAATTTAGAAAAAGGCAGCCTATTTCTAAACTTTCAAATAGAGGTATGGGAGGAATTAAAACTACAGAGGATGCGATTAAATTTATCAATAAGATTGCAGATAATAAAATACAACAAGATTTATTAAAGCATTTGAAAGAAAATGGAAGTGATATTGATAAAGCGTTTAGCCCAGACGGAATAGACAATTTCAATAGTAAAAGAAAAATACCAGTCTATAAATTGCCTGTAGCTGAAAGTGGAGATAAGCGTTTTGCATTAGGTGAAAGAATTGGCACAAGGCATAAATGGGTGGAAGCGGCTGAAGGCACAAACTTATTTTTTGCTATTTATGCAAATGCGAATAATGAAAGAAAATATATTTCAGTTCCACTAAATGAAGTTATAAGCTGTAAAAAAAGAGGTGCTAAAGAAAGACAAAAACCAGTACAAAGTTCCGTACCTGAAAACTATATTGATGAAAAAACAAAAGAAAAATATGAGCTGGCATTTTATCTTTCGCCCAATGATTTAGTTTATGTACCAACTGAAGAAGAAAGAATACATCCAGAACTTGTAAAATTTGAACAACTAAATAACGAGCAGATTAAAAGAATATTTACAGTAAATGATTTCTCTGGATATACTATTTATTTTACTCCAAACCAATTTGCAAAAGCAATAGCACCTAAAGAGTTAGATAATAGCTATGACTTGAAGTCAGCTAAAACAATTGATGGAGTAACAATAAAGGAATATTGTATTAAATTAAAAACAGACCGCCTTGGCAATATTACCCCCATCAAAATAAAAAAGCCTTTTCAATTGTCCGATGATGTAGATAATAACGTACTCTCAGAACCAGAAATGGAAGTAGTACATGAGAAAAAAACTATCCAGCGGTTTTCATCATTTGAAGAAAGAGACAATGACCGTTTAAAATACTATGCTTCCTTATCTCAAGAAGAATTGCTCATAAATCTTAAAAAAATGGTACTGGCTTCTTATGGTATTAAAGATGAAGCTGAACTAAAAGACATGCCCCGTATTATTAACCTAAACCCCAGACCATGAATATATTTATTGAAGACCACCGAATAGTACTTAAAAAATTATTTGAATACAAAGTGGATTATATGCTGATTGGTGGCTATGCCGTAAACATTTATGGATATAACAGGGTTACTGGTGATATGGATATCTGGATTAAGCCTGATAATAATAACAAGCTACTGCTGCTGGATGCAATGGCAGCAATGGATTTTGATGAAGCAGGAATTAATACAATAAAAAACTGGGATTTTACAACACCACAAATTTTCAACATTTTTGAAAAACCACAGCAAACAGAATTTATGACACATATATCAGGCATAAAATATGAAGAGGCAAAGCTAACAGGCATTGAGGCAAATGTGGACGGGCTTACCATTCCATTGATACATATACAAAGCCTGATAAAAAATAAAAAAGCCAGTGGGAGATTGAAAGACCTAACAGATGCGGCAGAATTGGAGAAAATATTGCACTTGAAAAATAATACCCAATGATTAAACGCACCATCTGCATAGAAAACGCCTGCTTCCTAAAATTTGCCAATGAGCAAATGGTAGTAAGCTATAGCCATGTAAAAGGCATGGAAGAAATGCCAAATAAAAGTGTGCCAATAGAAGACCTCGGCATTTTGGTGCTGGAACACCAGCAGATAAGCCTCACACATTATTTACTTAACAAACTGGCAGAAGCCAATGTGGCTGTAATAACCTGCAATGATACCCACCATCCTACCGGTCTGCTGATGCCGTTGGAAAGTAATACCCTGCAAAGCGAACGTTTCAGGTGGCAGATAGAAGCTACCGAACCATTGAAGAAACAACTATGGCAACAAACTGTAAAAGCCAAGATCAGTAACCAGGCAGCCATCTTAAAAAAATGGGACGGTAAATTTTATTTTTTGGAGAACTTAGCCGGCAATGTAAAAAGCGGCGATGCCGGTAACAGTGAAGCCACTGCTGCGGCACATTACTGGCAAAACCTGTTTCCCCCGGCATGGGAATTTTATAGAAAAAGAGATGGTGTACCACCGAATAATTTATTAAACTATGGTTATGCCATTGTAAGGGCAGGCATGGCAAGGGCGTTGGTGGGTGCAGGGCTGCTGCCTACACTCGGTATTTTTCACCGCAACCGCTATAATGCTTATTGCCTTGCAGATGATATGATGGAACCCTACCGGCCTTATGTGGATATGGTGGTAAGGGCAATGATTGATAAAACATCCGCAGTAGAAAACCTTACGCCGGAACTGAAAGTGGAACTGTTGAAAATACCGGCACTGGATGTGTTGCTCGACAAAGATAAAAGCCCGCTGATGGTAGCCATGCAGCGCACAGCCGTGTCTCTCGCCAGGTGCTATGCCGGGGAGCAACGCAAATTGCTGCTGCCCGAAATGCCATGAAAAGTGAACGCTTAAACGCATACCGTATTATGTGGGTATTAGTATTTTACGACCTGCCAACCGAAACCAAAAAGGAACGGAAAGTGGCCAGCGATTTCCGCAAGAAGATTATGGCCGATGGCTTTGCCATGTTTCAGTTTAGCCTGTACCTGCGCCACAGTGCCAGTATGGAAAATGCACAGGTACATGTGGCAAGGGTAAAAAAGATTCTGCCCGAAAAAGGTAAGATTGGAATAATGACCATTACCGATAAACAATTTGGGATGATGGAAATATTTCATGGCCATAAAATAGCGGAACAAGGCGATATTCCACAACAATTAGAACTGTTTTAGCACGATTAGGATTACAAAAAATGCCTCCCGGTCATATAACCGGGAGGCATTTAAGTCATTTTTTTCTTGCTATTTTTTATACAAACCCTTGCTGGTATTCACTTTCGGCGTAAGCTGTTGTTTGTAAAAATAGTAAGAACTAAAATTGAAAGCAAATCACAACAGTTAATAATTTAAGTATACTATACCAATAGTTGTTTGTAAAAATAGTAAGAACTAAAATTGAAAGCAAATCACAACTAGATTTCTTTATTAAAGAATTAAATCTTGTTGTTTGTAAAAATAGTAAGAACTAAAATTGAAAGCAAATCACAACTACCTAATTATTGAAGTCTTAAGTCCGTCGGTTGTTTGTAAAAATAGTAAGAACTAAAATTGAAAGCAAATCACAACTTATTTCATCCGCACTCACAGTGTAACCAAGTTGTTTGTAAAAATAGTAAGAACTAAAATTGAAAGCAAATCACAACCATAATTTCTCTATGATGATGAGAGCATAAGTTGTTTGTAAAAATAGTAAGAACTAAAATTGAAAGCAAATCACAACCTTCGTGCAGTTGTTTTCTGCAATACTTAGTTGTTTGTAAAAATAGTAAGAACTAAAATTGAAAGCAAATCACAACCAACCTGGGAGGCTTTCCGATGACGCAGTGTTGTTTGTAAAAATAGTAAGAACTAAAATTGAAAGCAAATCACAACAGATACTGAAATATGAAGATAAAATAAAAGTTGTTTGTAAAAATAGTAAGAACTAAAATTGAAAGCAAATCACAACTCATGTGGATTCGGCAATCGCTTCCAACATGTTGTTTGTAAAAATAGTAAGAACTAAAATTGAAAGCAAATCACAACAAGACGGGGGAGGCATCCGTAATGTTTGAGTTGTTTGTAAAAATAGTAAGAACTAAAATTGAAAGCAAATCACAACTGCTTCATACTATTTTTGTTTGGTTATAGGTTGTTTGTAAAAATAGTAAGAACTAAAATTGAAAGCAAATCACAACATCAGCAACATATTTACCACTGGTATATTTGTTGTTTGTAAAAATAGTAAGAACTAAAATTGAAAGCAAATCACAACTAAACAGGGTTATTAAAAATTAAATTATAAGTTGTTTGTAAAAATAGTAAGAACTAAAATTGAAAGCAAATCACAACATAAATCAATTATTACTCAAAAAAACCAACGTTGTTTGTAAAAATAGTAAGAACTAAAATTGAAAGCAAATCACAACTCACTACATCAAATGTACAAAATTTTTTGTGTTGTTTGTAAAAATAGCAGGGCAAACGCATTAAAACTTTCGAGTTATCCCCACTGGTGGATTATTATATGATTGTTTATTGACTACTAAGTTGGTTTTTGCACAAAAAAGCC
>JAYUBR010001273.1:0-3064 GCA_043740775.1 Ferruginibacter sp.
CAACCAAGTTTATTTGAAGGTTGGAATACCACCATTGAAGATGCTAAATCGTTGCAGTTGCCGGTAATAGCTTCCGGCATTGCTGTTCATAAAGAACAACTGGGGGATAAAGGGTTTTATTTTGAACCTGAAGATGAAAATGAACTGGCACAATTGCTGGTTAATTTTTCTATAAATAATAGTCTTATTTTTTATGGAGAAAACAAAGAGCGGGTAAAAACATTTGCCCGGGCTTTTTTAAAAATATTTCAGCCGGGGTAGGCATACTCTTTAAAAGCATTGCGAAGTAATGGGGTAGATTTCCCATAAAAAATGATTCAATAATAATGAATCAATAAAATAAATAAAAAAATACTACAAATTTAAGTGCAAATAAGTACCATCAAATCCAGGCTGAACCGAAACCTGTCTAATTTACCCGGCTGGAGAACTAACCGTAAAATTGTTGTAATAGAGTCAGACGATTGGGGAAGTGTGCGTATGCCTTCGCTAAATACCTTTAATAAATTAATGGCGGACGGTCTTGAATTAGCGGGTGAATCAAAGCGGTACAATATCAATGATACGCTTGCCAATCATGCAGATCTGTCTTTATTATTCGAAACGCTTTTAAAGTACAAAGATAAAAATAACAGGTCGCCGGTATTTACTGCAGTTTGCGTAGTTGCCAACCCTGATTTTCAAAAAATCCGGGCCAATAATTTTAGTGCATACTATTATGAGCCTTTTATTGTAACATTGGACAGATATCATGGTGATAACTCCTCTTTTAAGTTTTGGAAAGAGGGAATTAGCAGTAAGGTTTTTATTCCACAGTTTCATGGACGGGAGCACTTAAATGTTGCTGAATGGATGCGGGCTTTGCAACAAGGGAACCGGGAAGCCCTCCTGGCGTTTGATCATGGTTTTTGGGGATTTAATAACAGGCCTATTGCCAATTCATCCGTTTCATTCCAGGCAGCATTTGATTTGTATGAACCAGGAGATCTTGCTGTGCAGGCTGATGCTATTAAAGAAGGGTTGGCTTTATTTGAAAGCATATTTGGCTATAAAGCAAGTTTTTTTGTGCCTCCCAATGGTCCATTCAATACAAGCCTGGAAAAAGTCGCAGCCGAATGTGGAATCAAATATATGTCTGCTTCTAAAATACAACTGGAGCCGGTTGGTTACGGAAAAAATAAAAAATTATTTCATTGGCTTGGCCAAAAAAATAGCCACGATCAATTATATATTACCCGTAATTGCTTTTTTGAACCAAGCGATGAAGGGAAGGATTGGGTAAATAGTTGTCTGGATAATATTTCAAGTGCTTTCCGATGGAACAAACCAGCAGTTATCAGTTCTCACCGGGTTAATTATATTGGCGCCCTTGATACTACAAACCGGGAAAGGGGATTGACACAACTTAGTCAATTGCTTCAGTCTATTGTTCAAAAATGGCCGGATGTTGAATTTTGCAGTTCGGATGAATTGGGTGATATCATTGCTACTTCTAAAATGTAAAACCCTGGATGGCTAAAGAAATGGAAATTGTTTTTATCAATCAAAATGCTGGTTATTTAATGATTGATATTATTAATGCACATGCGCAATATAACAAGCGATCTTTTATTACCGGCCATCTTGCCCAGCGGGACATAAAGCTGGATGAATCAGTAAAAATTGATAAAATTATTGGCTATAACCGGTCATCAGGTATAAAGCGTTTGTTTACCTGGGGCTGGGCCTTTATTCAAATAATCTGGCTGGTAAAAACACGTTATCGTAAAGCTGATTTGTTTATTGTAACCAACCCTCCATTTGCAGTTTTACTTCCGTTGCTTTGCACCAATAAGTTCTCCCTATTGGTATATGATGTTTACCCGGATGCATTGGTTGCGTATAATTTTTTTAGCGATCAGTCATTCATTACACGTTTATGGAAGAAAGCGAACCGCAGCATATTTGTAAAAGCGGAAAAGATTTTCACCATTAGCAACGGAATGAAAAAAGTGTTGACACAGTATGTGCCTGGGGAAAGAATACATGTCGTACCTGTATGGTCGCACAATGATTTCCTGAAGCCGGTTTCCAAAGCAGATAATTTGTTTATCAGGCAGCAGGCATTGCAAGGCAAATTTTTGGTAGTCTATTCTGGCAATCTTGGTTATTCACATGAATTGGAAATACTGGTGCAAATGGCAGCTAAAATAAAAGATGATGCCATTCATTTTGTAATAATTGGTGAAGGGGATAAGAAGCAGGTATTGAAGGAACAGATTGTAAAATACCGGTTAAGTAACTGCACATTATTACCCTGGCAGGATGTGGGTATGCTTCCATATACCTTGTCAGCCGCGGATATTGCTGTTGTAAGCCTTGGTAAAGAAGCCTCTACGTTAAGTGTACCAAGTAAAACTTTTAACCTGCTATCTGTAGGAGCTCCGTTAATTTGTATTACAGGTGCAGATTCAGAATTGGCTGCATTGGTGAGTAAATATCAACTAGGAGAATGTTTCGACGCAGCGGAAATTGACCAGATGATTGAATTTATCTGCCGCGTAAAATCAAATAAAAACTACCAGTTGCAATTACAACAAAATGCGTTAAAAGCTTCCAAAGATTTCGGTCCAGAAAATGCTTTTAAATTTGTACAATCATAAAGTGATGAACATGATGTACAAGAGTTTTATTAAAAGAGCCATTGATTTTTTATTTGTCTTTTCTGTATTGGCTGTACTGTCACCCTTATTATTGATTGTTGCAATAATGTTATGGATCAATAATAAAGGCAGCGTATTTTTCATACAGCAACGTCCCGGTAAAAACGAAAAGCTCTTCAATGTAATCAAATTCAAAACCATGAATGACCGCAGAGATATTCATGGAAATTTATTACCTGACAAGGTCCGTTTAACAGGTATCGGTAAATTTATCCGCACAACCTCAATGGATGAATTGCCTCAACTCATTAACGTATTAAAAGGAGAAATGAGTCTGATAGGCCCACGCCCGCTGTTACCTAAATATTTACCCTTATACAATGAGCAGCAAAAAAAAAGGCATGAAGTAAGGCCGGGCATTA
>JAYUBR010001274.1:0-9922 GCA_043740775.1 Ferruginibacter sp.
AGTTAAATCAGGCATTCACAAGGATTGAGTCATCTGATAAAATAACAGACACGCTCAAACAGTTGATTTTGTTCGATTCATAGTTGGACAGTAGTGATCAATATTAAATATTAAATTTCAAATACTAAATTATAAAGCGGCTTGGCAGGTATTTATATTCATATTCCGTTTTGTAAGCAGGCTTGTAATTACTGTAATTTTCATTTTTCTACTTCGCTGAAATTAAAGGATGAAATGATTGCAGCTTTGGTAAAAGAAATTGAAATCACTCCTGTATCAATTGTACAAACTGATGATGTCGCCCCATTCATTACTACTGAAAAAGAAAAAATAGAAACCCTTTATTTTGGTGGAGGTACGCCAAGCATTATTAACCTGGAAGACCTGGAATTATTATTCACTGCTTTACAGGAAAAATTTATTTTTAGTGATGATATTGAAATAACCCTTGAGGCAAACCCCGATGATATTACTGCTGCCAAACTGGCTTTATGGAAAAGGGCTGGCATCAACAGGCTTAGTGTAGGCATTCAATCTTTTATAGAAGAAGAACTGGTTTGGATGAACAGGGCACATACTGCAACTGAATCGCTTCAATGCATTGAGGATATAAGAAGTGCAGGCTTTACTAACTTTTCTGTTGACCTTATTTATGGCTCGCCCCTGTTAAGCAATGAAGACTGGAAACGGAATGTTGAAAAGGTATTTGAAAAAGGCATTCCACATATCTCCTGTTATGCACTTACGGTGGAACCAAAGACAGCATTGGATAAAATGATTATTCAGCATAAGAAGGCGCCCGTTAATGCAGAGAAACAGGCGGAACAATTTATGTTACTGATGCAGTGGATGGAAGACGCCGGATACGACCATTATGAAATAAGCAATTTTGCCAAACCGGGAATGAGGAGCAAACACAACAGCAGTTACTGGCAAGGAAAAAAATATTATGGCTTTGGCCCTTCTGCACATGCTTTTGATGGTAAAACAAGGCAATGGAATATTGCCAATAATGCTTTATACATCCAGTCTTTAAAAAAAAATATTATTCCTTTTGAAAAAGAAATATTAACTGTAACACAGCAATTGAACGAATATATTATGACTTCGCTGAGAACAATGGAAGGCCTGAATCTAATTATTATTGAAGAAAGATTTGGAAAAAAAATAAGCCGGTATCTGCAATCAGCAAGTGAAAAATGGAAAGCTGGCGGCAGCCTTTTACTGGAAGATGAAAGAATTGTTTTAACCAAAGAAGGAAAATTATTTGCTGATGGTATTGCCGCTGACCTATTTTTTTAAAGCTGTTCAAATGTGCGGGAAATCAGACATCAAAAAATCAAACATCACACATTTCATACGAGGTAAGGTTCTATTTTGTCAAACGCTTCTTTAACATCAAGCCCTTCCCACAAAACCTGGTATACTGTTTCAGCAATCGGCATATCTGCTTTTATTGTTTGGTTAATGATGTGTATACTCTTGCTGGCGTTGTAACCTTCGGCTACCATGCTCATTTCTACCTGTGCAGATTTTACAGCATAGCCTTTGCCAATCATGTTGCCAAAGGTTCTGTTACGGCTAAAAAGTGAGTAACAGGTTACCAGCAAATCGCCCAAATAAACAGAGGAAGCATAATTGTGATTGCGGTTGTTTACATGCCCCACTTCCACATTTTTTATTCCTGCCATCTTTAAAAATCCGGCCATTTCATCAGCAGAATTTGCTATCAAGACACTCAAAAAATTATCTCCATAATCCAACCCGTGTGCCATCCCTGCGCCAACTGCATAAATGTTTTTTAATACTGCTGCATATTGTACTCCATAAATATCATTGTTCTCTACCGTATTCAGATAATCGGTTTTAAAATATTGTGCAATGTGGTGAGTCGTCATTTCATCAATACCAGAAAAAGTTAGGTAAGATAATTTTTCTGCCGCTACTTCTTCGGCATGGCAGGGACCAAGTATAGTAAAATAATCTTCCAGTGCAACATCAAATGCATCCTTTAAATAATCGTTCAGCAACAAAGTATGAGAAGGCAAAATTCCTTTTACTGCGCTAATAATTTTTTTACCCGCAAATATATTTTTATCGAGAAGGTTTAGTGTTGATTCGACATAAGCTGAAGGAATAGCTATGATGATACAATCAGATTGGACAATAACTTCTGCTACATCAGTAGTTAATTTTAATTGGATTGTATCAAAATAAGCCGCACTTAAATAATGAGCACTATGTTTACGAAGCATCATTTGATCAATGGCTTTCTGACTTCTGTTAAACCAATAGATCGTTTGTCCATTGTCTGTTAAAACCTTTGCCAACGCAGTTCCCCAGCTTCCACTACCTAATATTCCAAAGTTCATATAAATTCATTCTAAGGTTGATACTATTTTTTTTTGTGGGCTTATATTTTAAATAACTGCTGCATAAACAGCCTAAAATGTATTGCTAAAAATTGTTTATGAATGTGGGCTTAAGAAGTATGCAAATACTATAAAACAACTAAAAAAATTCTGGAAATTTTAACCTGGTGAAAACCGTTACCCCATTACAGCCCAAGTTTATCTACGGCTAATTGTGCAGCAATCTGGCTGGCATCTTTTTTATTAAATCCTTTTCCCTGGGCTACCAATTCTCCATCAACTGTTGCGCCAATTGTAAATAAGCGACGGCCATTTTCAAATTTTTCTTCCAGTGTGGCAAACTCCAACGCTTTGCCATTTTTGTTGGCCCATCCGTACAATTTATTTTTTATGTTTATCTCAATGCCCTCCAAATCATCAATAAACATGTGGGTAGAGATGATGTATTTTTCAACCCAGGATTGAGTTTTATCATAACCCTTGTCAAGATAAACCGCTCCTATCAGGGCTTCCAGCGTATTACCAAATATCTGGGATATTTTTAAGGAGCTATCAAATTTATTATAAATGGTAATTTTTTTAAGCCCCATTTTTATACCGATATCATTCAGTTGCTGGCGGTTTACCATCTTGCTTCTCATCTCGGTTAAAAATCCTTCCCCCTTGTAAGGATATTTCATAAAAAGGTAGTGAGCTACAATGGAACTTAAAACCGCATCCCCTAAAAATTCAAGGCGTTCGTTATTTTCATCGGCACCTTCCCTTACTGAACGATGGCTTAAAGCAGTTCGGTATAAACTAAGGTTGCCGGGTGTAAAACCAAGCACATTGTTGAGTTGTTTTTTAAACTCTTTCTTTTTAATATTTACGGTAAAAAAATCTTTAAATAAGCTCAATTGGAGTAGAATAAGTTGTTCGAAATTAATATTATTTACGGCAACCAAAAAATATAAAAACAACCAGCCAGAGCAGGCAGGTACTGAAATATACAGGTGGCTGATATATTTTTTGCACCCGGTATAATTTTTTAAGTAACAGAAAGATCAGCACTTTTAATAATCATTTACAGCAGATAACCTTACTGAATTATTTTCATCTTGCAATGAAACTGAAACCTGGTATAAAGTATGCTCATTTGATATTGCTCAATAACAATACTCAAAAAGCTGGTTGCAAATAACTGCGGAAATTTAAGGGATGTATTTTTTTACAATAACAGAAGCATTGTGGCCACCAAAACCAAAGGTATTGCTGAGGGCAGCATTTACGGTACGACGCTGTGCAGTGTTAAAAGTAAAATTTAATTTGGGATCCAGTTCCGGATCATCGGTAAAGTGATTGATGGTAGGTGGTATGATATCTTTTGTAACAGCAAGTATACAAGCCAGTGCTTCCAAAGCACCTGCGGCACCAAGGCAATGCCCCGTCATGCTTTTTGTAGAACTGATATTCAGATCATATGCATGCTCACCGAATACAGTAAGAATTGCTTTGGTTTCTGCAACATCACCCAACGGTGTTGAAGTACCGTGCACATTAATATAATCAATGTTTTCGGCTTTCATCCCGGCATCTTTTAATGCAGCTCGCATTACATTTTGTGCACCAAGCCCTTCAGGATGCGGGGCGGTAATATGATAGGCATCAGCACTGGCACCTCCTCCGGCAATTTCGCAATAAATTTTCGCACCCCTTGCAAGGGCATGTTCCAGGCTTTCAATTATCAGTATTCCGGCACCTTCGCCCATTACAAAACCATCACGGTTTTTATCAAATGGCCTGCAGGCAGTTTTATAATCATCGTTTCTTTCGCTCAGGGCCTTCATGGCATTAAAGCCACCAACACCGGCTGCGCTAACAACGGCTTCACTTCCACCCGTAATGATGATATCTGCTTTATTGAGACGAATAGTATCATACGCATCAATGATGGCATTGGTTGCAGATGCACAGGCACTAACTACCGCATAGTTCGGACCTCTGAAACCATGACGGATTGAGATATGGCCTGCGGCAATATCCAAAATCATTTTCGGTATAAAGAAGGGATTGAAACGTGGGGTGCCATCTCCGGAAGCAAAATTGATAACTTCTTCCTGGAAGGTGATTAAACCCCCGATGCCACTTCCAATGATTACGCCTACCCTGTCAACATCAACATTTTCTTTGCTGATGCCTGCATCTTTTACTGCTTCATCGCTGGCAATTAATGCAAACTGGGAAAAACGATCAATTTTGCGGGCTTCTTTCCTGTCGAGGTAATTGGTGGGGTCGAAATCTTTAACCTCGCAGGCAAACCTGGTTTTAAATTTAGCAGCGTCGAATTGTTTGATAAGATCACAACCATTTACTCCATCAGATAATCCCTGCCAATATTCAGCGACAGATTTACCTAGGGGAGTGATGGCGCCCAATCCGGTTACAACTACTCTCTTAAAGTCCATAAAATTTACCTGCGATAATTAAAAAAGAGATGATCTTTACTTGGCGTGTTCTTCCAGGTAAGTTACAGCCTGACCAACGGTAGTGATGGTTTCAGCTTGTTCATCAGGAATTGAAATGTTGAATTCTTTTTCAAATTCCATGATCAATTCAACGGTGTCCAAACTATCGGCACCTAAATCATTTGTGAAAGAAGCTTCTGGCGTAACCTCGGCTTCATCAACACCTAATTTGTCAACAATTATTTTCTTTACTCTTGTTGCAATGTCTGACATGGTAGTAATTATTTAGTTAATCAGGTGCAAAAATATACTTTTTGCAATAAATACAAAGAAATATAAATAAAGCCAAAATAGCCCCTTTTATGCCACCTGAATGGTTTTGTAATAGGCAAAATTGCTGTTGATAGTTGAAACCAACAAATATATTTTCATCCAATTTTTTTTCATGACAGAGAATCTCTCTTTGTTGGTGCCACTAAAACTTCATCAAGGTGTTGGTAAATAAAAAAGTTTGTATATTGTACTGTTTCGCTACCCGATATGAAATATATAGAAACCAAAAAAACGATTGTTATGGCTTTAAAACAAATTGATCACGGCAGCAAAGCCTACCAGCAAATGGTGAACTTGCGAATGGAAATACTACGCAAGCCACTTGGCTTGTCATTTACCAAAGAAGAGCTTGACAATGAAAAAAACGATATCCTGATTGCTGCTTTTGATGAAGATGAAATATTAGGCTGTTGCATTTTAACTAAAATTGATGACCGGCGTATCCGGCTTCGGCAAATGGCAGTTCAAAAAAATTTACAGGGAAAAGGCATTGGCGAATCAATGATGAGTTTTGCAGAAAATATAGCCGGGGATAAAGGATACAAAATACTTACCATGCATGCCAGGGATAGCGCTATTGGCTTTTACGAAAAGTTTGGCTATACCATTAAGGGAGCCCAGTTTGAAGAAGTAAAAACCCTGCATCATGTAATGGAAAAAATACTGATGTATTAATTATTTATGAATTTTTGCAGTCAGTATTTTTCTTGCTGCCTGAACATCCCCACCTGGAAAAGCATCTTTAGGTACAATAAAAAAAGAACGGGTATCAAAATATAAATGAAAAAAATGCGGGCTTTCCATGGTGGTACTAAATGCTGACCATGGCCACTTGCGGCTGCCCCGTTCATTTTCAATACTAAAGTCTTCACTGCCTAAAGTAGCCTTAAAGGTATCTTTAAAAGTATTTGATTTTTTATAGATGATCATGGGTAGTAAAAACCAAAATGCAATCATCAATGTAAACCATAAAAAAGAGCTGAGCAAAAAGGAAACAGGTGATATCTTTTTAAAAAAGAATAAAGCTGCCGATACAATGGCAAATATATTTATCAGGATCATCATAATTTTTATCTCTTTGCGGGTAATAAAATGATATCGTAATGCCTGTATAACTTTGCCTTTATTGTATGTAAAAAATTCCGAGGTCATGCCGTAAAGATACCACATAATTAATAATCGTTTTATGCCTTAGTACACAACAAATATTTTTAGGTTTCAATAAAACTATACTTCAAAACATAATGTAATAAAAATGCTTTTTGTTGTTTCAGTTACTTGAAAGATTTTGTTAACAGCACAAATTAATCCCATTTATATTTTACATTCGTTCAAATTATTTACTCCTTGTCTGCAATCATTTATTATTTAACACTGCCTTTCATCTATCTTTTATCTGTACTGCCTTTTCGTTTGTTGTATATCATTTCTGACGGGCTTTACCTGCTGTTGTATTATATAATCGGCTACCGTAAAGAGGTTGTGCATTCCAATCTCACCAATGCATTTCCTCAAAAAATACCGGCTGAAATATTGTCACTCGAAAAAAAATTCTTCCGCTATTTCTGCGACCTGTTGCTGGAGACTTTTAAAACACTTTCCATAAGCCCTGAAAAAATGCTGCAGCACTGTAGCATTGACCCTGCTGCAACCTTATTGTTTGACAAGCTTGCAGCCGAAAACAAAAGCATCATTATTGTGATGGGCCACAATGGCAACTGGGAGTGGGCGGGCAATACCTTCAGCCTTAGCTGCAAACACCAGCTCTATGTAATTTATCATCCACTGTCCAATAAATATTTTAACAGGCTTATCCGCAGAATGAGGGAAAGGTTCGGAACAAGGCTAATACCCATGAAAGATACTTTCAGGGATATTGTAAAAAACAGGCATGAGCTTACAGCCACGGCTTTTATTGCAGATCAGTCTCCCAACCCAAACAATGCACACTGGATGAATTTTTTACAGCAGGATACTGCTGTGTTTATGGGTACAGAAAGGATAGCAAAAAAGATAAAATACCCCATTGTTTTCGTGTCTGTGAAAAGATTAACAAGAGGTTATTACACCTTGATGGCCGAACTGTTGCAATCGCCGCCATACGCTGATGATGAGGGCAATATAACGGAAACACATACTAAAAAACTGGAAGCCGAAATACTTGCGCAGCCTGAAACATGGCTTTGGGCGCACAAAAGATGGAAACACAAACGTTTTAAAACGTAAATAAGTTATCTTTACTTTCTAAATATCCATAATGCTCCTGGGTAAAAACCTTATATTAGCAACAAAACCGTTTGCAAAAGAAATAAGATCCAAAAGTTGGTTTCACACAATTTCCACGCTCTCTTTATTGATACTTGCGCTTGGCGGAACTTTAGCAGTACCTGGTATTGCTTTAAAATTATTGTGCAGTGTAATTGCAGGATTATTGCTGATACGCATGTTCATTATCTATCATGATCATCAGCACCATACCATCTTAACGCATTCCACTGTTGCCGAAGTTATCATGACCATTTTTGGGATGTACATGCTTTCGCCCACCAGTATCTGGAAAAGATCACACGACCATCACCATAACCACAATTCCAAATTATTTAGCGCCAGCATTGGTTCTTATCCAATTGTTACCAGAAAGAAATATTTGGAAATGTCTCCCTTTCAAAAATTCATTTACCTCGCTGTTCGTCATCCCATTACCATTGCGTTGGGTTATTTTTCTATGTTTATTGTGGGCATGTGCCTACGTTCATTTATCAGCAACCCACGCAAACACTACGACAGCCTGATAGCGCTGGTATTACATTTTACCGTGGCTGTACTGTTGTTTATTTTTATAGGATGGCAGGCATGGTTTTTTATGTTCTTTTTACCTTTTTTAATCGCCTTTGCAATTGGTGCATATTTATTTTACGCCCAACACAATTTTCCAGGCGTAGAATTTTATGAAAATAAAAATTGGGTATACGAAAAAGCAGCACTTGAATCAAGCAGTTTTATGAAGATGAATCCTGTTATGGAATGGTTTACCGGCAATATCGGTTACCATCATATTCATCACCTCAATTCAAAAATTCCTTTTTACCGCTTGCCGGAAGTAATGAAGCATTTTGCCGAACTGCAAAACTGTAAAACAACTTCTCTTTCACCGAGGGCAATGAGTGCCTGTTTTAAATTAAAAGTGTGGGACCAGGAAAGCAACCAGATGATTGGTGTAAAAGGCCTTCATAAAATGCCCGCATAGTCTTAATTGCTGAAGACCCTGTCAGCAATTAACTTTAACCACCACTTAAACAAAAAATATTACCATGCAATTTACTGCCTTACAAATAGCAGGTCTGCTCAATGGACAGATAGAAGGAGATGCCAATGTTACTGTAACAAAATTATCAAAAATTGAAGAAGGTGTTCCGGGTTCAATCTCTTTTCTTAGTAACCCGTTGTACACGCAGTATCTGTATGGTACGCAAGCCTCCATCGTTATCATTAACAAAAGCTTTGTTTTAACAGCACCTGTTACCGCAACATTGATACGGGTAGAAAGTGCAGAGAATGCTTTTGCCAAATTACTGGAAATGTACAATGCCGTAAAGCTGAATAAAAAAGGCATTTCTAAATTATCTTTTATTGCAGAAAGCGCTACTGTTGGTACTGATATTTATGCCGGTGAATTTGCTTTTGTAGGTGAGAACGCCATCATTGGTAACAATGTAAAAATATATCCGCAGGTGTACATTGGCGACAATGCCGAGATTGGTGATAACACTACGCTTTTTGCCGGTGTAAAAATTTATTCTGAAACCCATATTGGTAAAAATTGCATCATTCATTCCGGTACCGTTATCGGCAGCGATGGCTTTAGGTTTAACCCTGAAAGTGATAATAAAAAAGTACCGCAAATAGGCAACGTTGTAATTGAAGATGACGTTGAAATAGGCGCCAACTGCGCCATTGACAGGGCCACGCTGGGTTCTACCATTTTACGCAAGGGAGTAAAATTTGATAACCTAATTCATATTGCTCATAATGTTGAAATTGGAGAGAACACTTATTTTGCTGCGCATGGTGTAGTGGCGGGCTCTACCAAAATTGGAAAAAACTGTATGTTTAGCGGCCAGGTAGGAATTGTTGGACATTTAAATGTTGCAGACAACACCATCGTTACCGCACAATCCGGCATATCAAAAAGCATTACCAAGAGTGGTGGGGTATACATGGGCTCTCCGGCCTTTGATGCCAACAAATATCGCAAATCATATATTCATTTCCGTAACCTGGATGATTTGGCGCAGCGGGTTAATAAGCTGGAGAAACAACAAAAGGAAAAGGAGATTAAGGAGGGGTAGTTTTATTTTTAACTGGTACAGAACTCTGTCCTGGTGCCAGTCGTTACTACTCCTATCTTAAATTAGAAAGAGTTTTTAGTGCTAAATTTGATCTGAAAAATTGTCTTTATTTCGTACCTTGTAAGAGTGAAAAGAACAACCATAAACTATCTGGATTTCGAGATTGACAAACTTACCCGTTCTATAGAAAACGTCTCTACAGGTGATAGCTTTCCAACCGAAATTTCTCTTTTATTAAAATCAGACTTAAAATTAGTAGCAAAGAAAAACGGATGGTTATTCAACTGGAAGAAAGAATTGGATGAACCGGCAAGAGAAGTTTATAAACTCACTATTCAAGGCAATCCTACTATAATTCAAGGCATCGTAAGTCTAAGCATCGAGGCTGATCATGTTTATATGCACCTAATTGAAAGTGCTCCTT
>JAYUBR010001275.1:0-9916 GCA_043740775.1 Ferruginibacter sp.
GCATTGGCTCTACAGCAGTGCAACAGATTATTTCACTAATAAAAAAGGGTTAATGGATATTGTAATTTTGGATGGTTTTTAATACCTGAACAACAATAGCCTGGCAATTCGGCCGGCACAGGAAGGCCCACGCTCATTACCCACGCCTCCTTCCTGCGCCTGGGGTTAAAAATAAAGGATGCCGTGGTAAATCGTAAATAAACGATTAACAAGGGCTTCTTTAAAATTACGAAAGATGCGTCTTTTAGTGGTTGTATTTCAATGCTGATATGACCAATCAAACCCTCAATAGAAAATGTATCATCACTCTGTACAACATATTTCCGGTACGGCCACCAGGGTACTGGTACGCAAAATTCTTTCACTGCCCAACTGGTCTGTAAGCGGACGAATCATTTCTTCTTTTTGTGCCTGGTTAATAAATGCTTCTTCCATGTTGTTCTGCAGGTTATTTTCTATTTGCTGCTGTTTTTCATAAGCTGCTACAGTTGCATAATTCACCCTGGTTTTAAAATACTGTATTTCCATTCCTGACTCCAGGTTTACTATGCCGCGATTATTAAATTCATTGGCTGCGAAATTGTCCATGTTATTTCCTCTTGCAGGGCTGGTAAATTTATCGTAGGTAGGTAACATTTCTACCACCAATACACTCAGGCTACTTGTAATGGGTAAGCCATACTGGTGCAGCATCATATTGACATCTTTATTTTTCCAGCCAGTTATGGCGTATTGAACAGCATCTGTATTGATAGTTGTTATTTGTTTTCCGGTAGCAGGGTCAACAGCTACCCGCTTGCGAACGAATAACTGATCGTCTAATAAAATATTCCTGTATTCAAGATCATCAGCACGTTTTACCTGTGCATACAGCAATGCCCATAATTGCGTACGGGGAGGCTTGCTGGTAACATCCACGCCATTAAAAACAGTTTGTGCAAAAGGCGCTGTTACCATAATGTGTTTTTCATTTCTGTTAACGATACAGAATAATTGCGGGAGCGGATGTTGCACTCCTGTGGTGCGCAGCGGGCTTCCAAAACGGGCCTGCGCCGTGCTCCATCCTTTTTTATGGCCCACTCTTAATTCATAAGTTAAAAATCCAAACAGTTCAGCAGAAGATGCATGAATCCCCGGTGGCAAGGGTACTAAATAATGTACAGGGTCTTTACCATCTTTGATATTTGCCGCGGTTAATTCCTGCATGGCATTCAACCCGCTTTTGTCATCCGTATGTTGCGGACTGATAATGCGTATTGGCTCGGGATTGATGGATAGTGTTGCTTCTTCAGGAGCCTTCAGCATGTCAAAATCCCAGCGGGATAGCAGCGGGTCGGGACTGTAAGCCAGCATGCGGATAAAATAGGCATCGCTCTTATTTTGCAAAGGCTTGTCAAATTCAAGCCATAAAAAACGGCGGCGTGGTTCGGTATTGGCATAAGCAGCATCGCTTACATATTTGCTTTGAGCTATGCCTGCACTCACAATTTTTGGTACCTGTGAAGGCTTGCCTGTTATTGGCAGATGCAATTGCAACAGCGGCATATCATCGGTTTCAACATTTTCAGCATCGGGTTCCGATTTAAAATTGGGTACAATGCGATACTGCACCATAAGTTCTTCCGGGAAACCTGCTGATGTTGCTGGCTTGGGTTCAACGGCATCTAAAAAACATAAATAGGTTTGACTCCTGTCAGGGTTATACAGGGCCTGAATATTGATGGCCTGTTTCATTTCTATATCACCAACCAATTGTTCATCTTCCCATGCAATTGCATTGCGCTCTTCTTCTGTTAATCCTGCTCCCACCATTTTTTTCTGACGATAAAATTCAAAGCTTACCGGTTTGGCCCCGTCCCATGTCCAGTCCCGGTTAAGGATTAATGTAATGGGTACAACCCAATGATTGAGCAAATCACTTTTTGTTGAAAAGGTAATGCTGGTGCTGTCCGGAGCCATATTATGCCTTATTGAACGGCAGGCACCAAACTGTATCCTTGTGCCCGGTTTGCCAACCAGGCTCAACCCCTTTGCTTCTACCTCAATGGTTTTATCAATGGCATCTGCCAGGCGTTCCATCATACTGCTGGTGTGTACGGGACTGTTGTTTTCTACAAATATTTCTGTGAGCGTTGCTTTTAAATAAGTATCCGTATCCGGCTGCAGCCAGATGCCCCTGATCATTTCTACCTCGGGCAATGCCTTGAATAAACGGGTTTCATTTTTACTATGTTTCCTGGTAATAAAAATAACGGGTTTGCCTTTGCGTGGCAGGTCAGAATTTTTTGCATAATATTCCGGTTTATTACTCACGACAGGTCGCAGCGTAATGCGTACATCTCTTGAAGAAGGCAATACAATATCATCATGCAGATCAATGTTATCTCCTCCGGCTACCAACCCCAATGTTCCCAGGTCCTGGGAGTCAGTAAAATTTAACACAGGTGCATCAATAAAAGTGATGGGTACGGTGCAGTCGCCATTAAAATCATCTTTAGGAAACGAACGTTTGGTAATGTACAATTTGGCATAGCTTTCATGGCTGTCGGTGTTATACCGAAGCAGCATGTCCATCTCCAGCGCTTTCACTTCTACTAACACTTCTACTTCTTCAACATCGGGATCGGGCAGGCCAATTTCCCTGTTTTTAGTGGGATCAATAATGCCTGCAGCATGCACAGCATTTACGTCTGCAATTAGATCGGCTACAGGATCGGCATACCTGCCGGTAAACACAACAGAAGGGTAGCCTAGCAAAGGCCGTTTCATTACTAAAGTATCATCCTTAAAATATACATCATCTTTTAAAGGCAGTTCATTTGTTAACCTTATAGTTTGTGGTTGTACTGTTCTTCTAAAATCGCAGAAGCCTTCCGGTGATGGGGCAGCATATTTGCGATGCTCATCTAAAGTTGGTCCGCCACCGCTTATATCTGCAAGGCGCACCCTGAAATCATATTTGGTACCATACAAAAGCTTCAGATCATCCATACCGGCAGCCTCGTAATTGTCAAATTTTTTTGCCTTTTTTTCAGCTATGGTATTTTCTTCCTTTCTAAAAATATTGATGGCATCATTGTCTGTCAATACCAAACTTTTGCCAGTCCAGTGAGTATAATATTGAGGCAACCAAAACAAGGTGCCGGGTGTTGCATCTGGCTTGGCCGGATACACTTCTACTCCTAATTCTTTTTCATTTGCTGCGGCATCAATCAGTTCGCCGCCAATTACCAGGTTTACTTTATTGCGCACTTTACACAAGGGCATCCATGGGTTGGGATTGGGATCAACTTTACTGTGTATCCGTACATCTACCCGGTATTGCAATACACCCGTTGGGGCATCGGTTCTTTGTTTGGTGGGCAGGTTCTCATCTGGTTTTATCTGCCGGTTCATCCATATAAGCAACTGCTCATCGTCCCAGGCCAGGCGAATGCCTGCATCAGTTATCACCGGTAATTCTTTATCTTCTTTCTCTCTTAACAAATCGCTGCTTACCGGCTGATTGGCATGTACAATTTTACAAAAGCCATCATCGTATTGTTCGGTTTCTATCAGCAGTTCATCAAAGTTGAAAGGTTGAACCGGGATGTCTTCATCCAGGTTATCACCCCCCTGAGGAACCTTTATCAATACCGGAAATTGCACTGCGGCAAACAAAGCCCGGTCATCATCTTTTTTTAATTTGGGTAATTTAGCAGCATATCTTTTTACCAGTTTTTGCCCTTTGATGAGATCAATGACCGGAGCCTCATCCATGGCGGCTTTATAACTACAGCCGTCATCAAGGTCAATATATATCCAACTGCCGTCTTTTACAAAATCAGGATTTACATCAAAGGTTGCTTCATACACAAAACCTACCCGTTCTGCCAGAGCAGGCTGGCGCAAACATTGGGCAAATACTTTGCCCCAGCTTAAATCATAATTTGATATAAAGCCAACTATTGAAGGCGTTTTGTCTTTAATGGCACAATGATAGCTATCATCTATAGCTGCATCGGGTGTGCGGACTGATGTAAAATTGAAACTATTGCGATAGCTCTCGGGTAAATATTTTCTTGCCCGTTCATTAATGCCTGGTGCACTCAATCTATTGGCAACACTTGTGGCAGGAATGCCTCCATATTGCTGGTCAATATCTTCAAATACAGGACGAATGTTTGCAGGCATTGCAATGCCAATGAATGGAAAACTTTCGTCTGCTTCCAGTATTGATGGATACTTTTCTCCATCGGTTATCAATCTTGCCCTTAGCTTAATAACAGCATCTACCCAAGGTACAGTTCCCGGTGCAACCTGGTCTGGAATGAGGGGATTAAAATTCCTTGGTATTACCAATACCCGAAGTGTAAGCTGGTTATTTTGCCAGCGTTGGGGAAAGCTTAAAATTGAAATTCTTGCGTTCATAAAAAATAGTTTCTTAATAAATGAATTTTTGATAACATGGACATTTGAATCAAATTATCTGGCGTGCCTCTTTGTGTTTTAATAATTTGATTGAGCCAATTAATCTACCCGTCTCTACGCCAATTGTCTTTGCTCAGACCATTGCTCCGTAAAGCTGATATCAATAATGAAACAGATGCTGATATCAAGGCTGAAAGTTACCTGGGCAATCATATTGGTGCTACCGTTTTTGGCATCGCCCAATCTTTTCTGCACTTTTCCACTGGCTTCTATCTGTATGGTAACAGTTACAATACCACCCAAAATATCGGCCCGTCCACGAAACAATAAAAACCCACCGATGGTTAGCTGTGTACTATCTAAACTCATCTCTACACCTGCGGCAAAATAAACACTTACACTTCCTATAACAGGCAAGGCCACTACAGCTTCTACACCAAAACCGAACTTCATGTACAACCCCGGCCCTATTACTGTATCGGCACTTATGCGAACCGTTACCTGCCCAACGGCATAGATGGTACCAACACCTACACTCAAACACATCACACTCAGTTTGCCATAAAATTCTACAAAGGCCCCGGCACTAGGTGCCTGTATGCCATTGGTTGGCGGAAGCGGTATGGCTACATTAAAATACACACCTGCTTTCAGACTTGCTTCTATTCTCAATGGTGCTGCAGCAGTATCCAGATCGGGTGGGGGAAACCGGAGTACCGGGATTTCTTTATCTGCCTGGAACTTATATTCCCAATTGTTAGGACTGTTGCTCATGGCTATTTTCAGCCCCTTCTTCAAAATGTCTTTGTAGTTTGGATTGATGGATAACTGGCTTAACAGCAACAGTATTTCATACACCGGTTCCAGGTCGGGACCGAACTCTAAAATGGGTTCAATAAACTTAGGGGCTTCTCCTTTTTTTGTATCAAATTTTCCGCGTATCACCAGCAATTCAACAAAAGGCCCAAGGTCAACAAACATGGAAATATCATTCATTTTGTTGAGCCATTTTTGTGCCGTGCTGTCTATATCTAAATTGAGTTTTGCAGGTTTATCAGTGCCATCCTCATTCTTTGATTTGTATTTAATGTATACTTTTACATCGTTGGTTTTTATGATGTACCATGGCCCTTCAGGAATAGCCTGCTCCAGTGCTTTTTCAGGATCAATTTTATTAAGCAGTTTATAACCTTCTTCTTTAATTTTTATTATATAATCTGCTGCCATCTCAGTAATCTTTGGCAGTTCTTCCAGCTTTGGAAAAATGCCTTTGCTGTTCATCAGACGATAGGCATCGGCCAGGTCAGGCGTACTTCCTTTTAATATATCAATGCCTTGTTCAAACAGCGGATTGCGGAACAACACTTTATTTTCACCGGTGCATTGCAAAAAGCCGTATTGCTTAGCCCTGTCTTCCAGGTTTTTAAACAGTTCTGCTGCATCGGCTACATTGACGGACTTTGCTTTGTCCTGCACATAGGTCAGCTTGTCATTATCAAATATTCTTAGTCCATCCCGTATCAAAGGGATTACATCGTTGCCGCTTAATGGTAATACTTCTTTTGTTTGCAGGGTATGCCTCACTACACTCCAACTTCCGTCTTTTGGTAAAATGGGGGTGCCTTTTGCAGCTACAACAAATACTCTTTTGTTAGTGGCATCCAAACCGGGGTTTACTTCCACCCGTGAAATACGCATCAGTTGCTTGGATTGATGAATGTTCACCGTACAATCAACCGGGCCTCCCAGGCCATTCATCTGCAACAATAAGTTGGCAAAATCTTCTTCAAAAATAAATACTCCTTTTGGTGCTAACTGCAGGTAGCCCAACATACGCTGACTGATTACTTTGCCGTCTGTAGCGCCGTGTGTAACATCATCTATTTTTACATCAGCATCAAAATAAACCGGCACCAGGTTTACCTCTAATGCTTGGGGTGGAGGAGCTACAGCAGGGTGGCCGAAGTTATCAATATAAACTCCGGTTGTTTTATTCCAGGTGGTGATAAATGGTTTAAGCGTGGTATCTTCTTTTATATTCCGCACATTGTACACGCCTTCTACCATGCCGGGATGAAAAGTGTAGACACGCTTTTTCTCCACTTCCAATGCCGCCTGTACTGCAGGGTCGGCACTGTTTTTTATTGATGTTCTGAAATCATAAATGCCATCACTCTCTGCCTTCCAGCCACTATCGGTACGCCATGGAAAACCATTGCTGCCGCGATAGATCGTAATGGTGCGAACCACCCGGATACCCCAGGGATAAATAACACTTTTTACCTGTATTACTTCATGGGCGGTACGGCCACGCCATACATCAAACATGGCCTGCGAAGTTTGTGCCAGTGCTGCATTTTCGTTTACCCAATGGCTGAATACATTGGCACCGTATCCACTAAAATCATACCGCTCCAGTGGCACATACATTCCCAGATCAAAGCCATTGTCTGATCCAAATTCTTTATTAAAAATTTCTGTTACAGTGCCCGACAACATACTTCTTGCTCCAGTAGCAGGAAATAATAAATTGTACGTATTGGATAACTGGTGGGCACTGCCATAAAACATTTTATTGTTATTGATGGGATCGTCAAGCCCAACAGTTTTTATTTGTAAAGCAGTGTTTAACTCATTGGGAAATTGTTGTTCTATCAATTCTAAAACCGGGCTGCTGCCATTTGCCTGATGTTGATATTTGGCAATGGCAAGCATGCCATATGGCAAAGTAAAATAACTCCATGCCATAAAATCAGGCTTCTTATTATACCAGTCAGTCAATTGCCGGCTAAGTGGTATGGGTGCAATTGGCACGGGCAAGTTACCCGTGTTGGCAATTTGAGAAGGCGGCCCGTCGTTTAAAAAATACAGTAAACCCGGATAGGGATCTTTTGCAATATTGGTGATTTCTGTAGCAATATTTATTACCGGCTCCCAGCTTATTTGTGGTAATGCATACAACTGAACCAACCTGCTGGTGGCATGTACATCCAGCCCGCTGATGCTTATCGGGCTGGCATTGTTGTCATCTGCCACAATATGTGTTCTTTCAAAAACAAGCTGATCGTTGGAGAAGCCAAGGCTTACACCCATTAAATCTGCATTGGTACTTACATCCAATAATGTGAAGGCATTTCTGAAGGGAGAAATATTACCCTGTCCGATTCTTTCATTCACCAGCACCATTTCCTGAACATCATTATTCATCATTGTTCCTGTGGTTTGAATATCTTCTGTAGCCGCAGTCCATTGATTGTTTTTTTTAACGATGGTAGCTGAAAGATTGGAACGCAGGTTATTGATGATTAACTCCTGGTTGTTAATTGTGCTGATGCGAACACCTTCTTTGCTAACAAGGGTTGCTTCGGGATGCGCAAAAACATTGGCGGGCTTGTCGCCCAGGAAAAAATTTACAGAAGGGGTATCCATATTTTGCCAGTTCATCAGGCAAACCAGCAGCGCATTGATATCTGTAAGGGCATATACATTGTCTTTAATTAGGTAATCGTTGTCAGCAATATCTCTACGTTTAAACGATCTTTTTATTAAAGAAATATTAGCCGCATAGGGATCAGGCAAAGAGGGCAAATATTGAAGCAAACCAAATGTGTAAACCAGCAGGCATTTATCAAAACTATCTGCTGTTTTTAAATCGCCAAACAATAACATACTGTACACCGGGCTAACGGTAAGCAATGCATTGTTCAAAGCAATGGCACTTGTTTCAAATGTAATGGGTGGGTCGGGTACACCGGGTACCTGCTTGTTATTTTTTATAAAATTGTCTTTGATAATGTTATCATCATACAGTATCACCATTTGAAAATGGATGCTGATGCTTAGGGTAAAAATGGTTTGCAGACTTTCTACTTTAAAGGGGCTGCCATTTACCTGCACCGGTTTATCTACACTATTTACACAGTTGGCCTGCGCCGCTACACTTTCAATTCCAATTTGCAGGCTGTCGTAAAAAAAGAAGAAATTTTTGCTGTACAACAAATCAATGTATTGTACCGGTTTTTCAATTCCGTTAAGGGTTTCCTGCCAAAGGTTGTATCTCTGTTTACCAGTTGGGTTCGATGCAAATAAGGTAGCAATATTGATACGCCCTGGCATCAGCATTACCAAAGCATTCTTCAATTGGGTGTAGCTTTTTTCAAACAGGTTAGTGTCTTTTAAACCCTGCCAGTTTACTTTCAGTCCCTGCAAAATAACCACGCCCATTGCACCGGTGCCATCAGCCTGTAAAGGGGCATTGATATTAACGGCTGCTGCACTCAATGCCCAAAGGCTTTCAAAAATGGGAGCCTTGCCGTTTATATTGCAAACGGAGCTTTTGCATTGCAATGCATCCATTTCTGCTACATCTGCTTTATATGGAATTACCATGCGGTTTATTTCCGGGCTCCACCGCATCGGCTTTGTATTATCGAATGCAAAGTTTACAGGCTGTCCGTACAGGTTCCAACCGGCAGCCCCTGCCTCCAGCGATTTACCGGTATTGTTGATGGTAAAATGTAAGGTTTTGGGTAATGCAATGGTTGATTCCTTTGCATCAATTCCATTGTCGTCAGGAGATAAGTCGGTCACAACTTTTTGCTCAAGGTTTAGTTGTACATCGGCTTCTATACCATTGGGAATAATAATCTGGTTGCCCACCCCAATAGGTAGCGCACTGGTAAAACTTATAATACCATCTGCAACGGTTAAGCCGCAATAGAGATTATTGGGGGTAGTCTCTGCAAAAATATCTCCATGAATCCATACACTGCCCCTCGGTATTTTAAAACTGCGTGGCCTTCGGATATTAATCGGGTTAGTTACTTCCAGTGGCAGCAGTATAAAAGGTTGTGCTGCACCTTGCAGCCATACTTTTACTACCGGAATAATCCGGTAAAAATCAAACCAGAACCTGCGGCCATCTGCATTGTTATAAGGCCCGGATGTTTTGATAATTTCTGCGCCCCTGGCCCAATCGGGAACGCTGCCTTTTACCTGGCTGCTGATAAAAGGTACTTCTCTTTTAAACACCCGAACGGTTGTATCGTTTGCTTGCGAAATTTCAAGCGCCTGCTGCAATGCTTTGGTTAACTGCAGCAAGTCTGTTGGGGTCAAATGCTTTGTAGCAAAGTTTTCAAGCTGTTCAAATTGAAAAGATCCGGCTATGTTTGCGGCCGGTTCGTTTATGATAGCGGATGCAATAGCCTGCTGTAATTTACTGATGGTAACCGCATCTGTGTCGTTATTGATGGTGATGTCTCCACATAATTTTGCCAGCAATGCAAGCAAGGAATTTTCATTCATAGAAAAATTTATAAGATTGATAAATTACTTGCTGGCTATGGGAAGAGGTAATCGGCTAATAATGGAGATTGAACTATACAATTGTATTGTAATAGTAAAAAGTAAAATTTATAAATGCAAGTAAAGCCTGTTATTATTTTATGGTGATTTATCCACTTAGTAAAAAAAGTGGCTTCAATAAGTTTTTATTAAACCTGCCTCA
>JAYUBR010001276.1:0-3054 GCA_043740775.1 Ferruginibacter sp.
TTTGTGTGGTACACGGATAACGATGGCATCCAGGTCAGTAAAGCATTCCAGCCCTGTTTCCGAAAGGTCTTTGCCGTTTTCAAAACGATGAAAGGGGCAATCAATATAAGTGCCGGTATTGGTAACCATTTCAATTTTACCTATCTGGAAACTGGTTCCTTCTTCATAAATATTTTTAGAGTTTTCGCGGCTTAAATAATCGCAAATAATGGGCGCAGGCAATCCTTTGTAGGTGATCAATCCATTTTCAATGGTATGGCTTAAATCTATAAAAATGGTATCATTGCTTGTTGTACTAATGGATTTGCTTTTATGTTTTTCTTCAATAATTTTCTTGTTTAATATTTTTACTTGTCCAACCATCAGCAGGTTTAAGCTGGCAACAATTTCATCAGCCAGTTCATTATCAGTAATTGTTTCTCCCGCAATGTCCAGCCGAAAATCCTGGCCTTTGATACTGCCGCCGTTGGTAAAATAAATTTCAAAATCAAATTGCACTCTTTTATCCATGTGGGTTGTAATTTTTTATTTCAAATGTAGTTTTTCTATTCTGTCTCCAATGGCAAAGTTGATTAGTTCCTGCTCCAATAACGCAAATTCCTCCTTCAATACTTTCTTAATAAACGTTCCATTCCTGAGTAAATGAATTTCATCACAGGTTTAATTGAGCGTTGAAAATATATGCGAGGATATCAGGATGGTTTTGTTTAATAATTTTAACCGGTGAATAATTTCAGTAATGATGATGTTGCTGTGAATATCAACGCCATTAAATGGTTCATCTAAAATCAACACTTTATTTTCCTGTATAAGTATTGCCATTAACGCAAGTTTCTTTTTCATACCGGTGGAATATGTAGCAGCATATTGATTCAGCGGTAAGTCAAAAATATTCCTGTTATCAATTTCATCCATTTTAATGTCTCTTGCATTGCAGAGCAGTTGAATGTATTCCCTGCCGGTTATCTTCGAAAAAAAATAAGGTTCTGTTTGCAGAAAACCTATATGGTTTTTGAGCGGAGTGTATTCACCTTTATCACACCTTTATACTCCTGCAATCCTGCGATGCATTTAAATAAAGTTGTTTTGCCTGAACCGTTTTCACCAACAATTCCAACCACTTTTCCTCTAGAAAAATGGATGTTGATGTCTTTTAGCGCTTTTTTATTTCCAAAGGATACGGATAGATTGTCAATGGTTATCATTATAAAAATTTGTCCAGTTTTTTAATGGATTGAATGTAGAAATAAGGAACTAAAATAATCAACAATGGTGGAAGCGGTATGCTGACGGCGAGTAAGATGGTTTGTGGCAAACTCATCTGTTTCGGAAAGACTGAATATTTTGCACAAACAACTGCTGCCAGGTATACATAGCCCAGACAATAAAAGCCCGCAATGATGTAACTGTTTGAAATATAAAACAGGCTTAAAATTACAGCAGAAGGAAGCGTTAAAATAGTTGCATGCAGCAAGGCTGTTTTTATTTTTTTTATTAAAAAAAGTTTGGACGTCAGTGAATATACCCACACATAAAAATCAGGCTCAGTAGAAGTATAAAATGAAATGCAGAATAAAAAATTGAGCAGCAACGCAAATATGCCGAGGTTAAAATTATGAACTGCGATAGCGATAAAAGTAATAATGTAGCAGCATAGAAAACCTAAAAAAGCTTTTCTAAATCCTGTAATAAATTCAAACGGCTGTTTATAAAATGGTGTAGGAATAGTGAATTGCAATTTGCTTTCAAAACTTACAAACGCTGCGAAAACTGAAAGCGGCAATAATATAGCCGCTGAGAAAAAGCAATTTTTGCAGGTAAGAAAAATAAAAAATGGTAATATAACCAATACATTTTCTGCTATCCTGATTATAAGATAATCGTTTGATTTAAAACAGGATTTTAAAAAGTTATTTCTGTTGCTTTCATTAAAGCGGATAATTAAACTGAGCGCCATCAACAAATAAATGTATTGCGCAAAGGGCGTTTTTTGGAACAGGTAAATGGATGGTACAAAGAAAATAATGGGCAATGCCAGGTACGCTAAAACAGGTTGAATACCAAAGTCAGCCAGTTGCCTGTTGAGCATTTTGTATTGCAGCGTGAAATAATTTTTCATTTTAGAATTGTATAATTGCCATTGACAAATGCCGCTTCATTAACCCTCCCGGTACCAGTTCAATCCGTCTATATTTTGTTTCAATTAAACGCAGTTTTACAAAATTTTGTGGTTCAGTAACGAGAAGACACAGGGCAGAGCCCTGCGCCCAAATGATATAGGATAAAGCCTTGCGCCTGATGGGCGATCCGGCAGAGAAAATCCTGCCTGGACGAAAGAGGTTTTATTAATATGCCTTTGGTTCCATTTTCGTATGGCTTACCCTTAGTAAACGAATGATATTTTTTGTAAAGCGATATGCAATTCTACAACGATGTTTTTCGAACGCCCTGTAATTGCCATCATTGTTGGTTTTATATTTATCTGGATTATAAAATTCTGGATCTGTAATTGATTTCTCTGTAGCCGCTATGATATCTTCTATAACTTTTTTGCATTATTCCGGGAGTCTTCGCTAATATATTTGCTTAAAGCTTTCATGTGTTGCTGCGAACGTTTCGTCCATACAAGCTGGTATTTCTTTTTTACCATTGCTTAACCTTATTTTTCATCGCTTCATTGGTGATGTAATTACCGTTTGTAAACTCAGCTTTGGCTTCATCTATTTCTTTATTATATTGTTGTAAGCTGATGTGGTTTTCTTCAATCTTTTTTTCCAACAAAATATAGATTGCCTTTAGCGTTCTATCATCGGGTACCTGCATATAATCAACTAATTTTTTACGGATGGCTACTGCTGTCATACTGATTAGTTTATACTCAAAAATAATTTTTTTATTTCAACCTATCGGATGAAGGGTAAAAATTTCTTCCCCGTAGTTATAAAGTTATTATGATTGATAAGCCCCTGTTGAACTTAAGAAAGTTGAAGCCTTTCCCTGTAGAACTGCGGGTGCTGCGGCTTGCACACAAATCCATGGCAGACACATCGTCTG
>JAYUBR010001277.1:0-3050 GCA_043740775.1 Ferruginibacter sp.
AAGGAGTATAATTTCAATGTGAGTGAAGCGATCATTTATGCTGATAAGCCCGTAAAAGGTTTGCTTGCCAACAATGTAAAAAGCAGGTAGTTGAAATGATTGACAAAATGATTTTAAAAGAAATTTAAATGCAATGAAAAATATCTTTTGTATCGCTGTATGTTGGTTTGTATTTTTTGGTGCAAATGCACAGGATAAAACTATCCGGCTCATCATCCGTGGCGATGATATGGGCTATGCCCATGCCGGCAATGAAGCATTGATTCAATGTTATAAAAACGGCATTGAAAGATCCATCGAAGTAATAGTCGCCTCTCCGTGGTTTCCCGAAGCTGTAAAATTGCTGGAAGAAAATCCGGGTGCAGATGTGGGCGTACACCTCGCCATCACCAGCGAATGGAGCAATGTAAAATGGAGACCACTGACAGATTGCGCCAGCATAAAAGATAAAGATGGTTATTTTTATCCCATGCTTTATCCCAACAAAAATTACCCCGGCCAGGCAGTAAAAGAAAACCCATGGAAGATAGAAGACATAGAAAAAGAGTTCAGGGCGCAGATTGAAATGGCAATAAAAAAGATTCCCCGTATAAGCCATATATCCGCTCATATGGGCTGTACTGAATTAAGCCCGGAAGTAAAAGCCATAGCATTAAAATTAGCTACGGAATATAAAATCAATATTGATACAGAATTACTTAATGTAAAGTACGTAGGGTATGAGGGGCCTAAAAAAACTTCTGCAGAAAAAATACAAAGCTTTATCAATATGCTGGGTACCCTCAAACCGGGCAACACATATTTGTTTGTAGATCATCCCGGCCTTGACAATGATGAACTAAAAGGCATCTATCACATTGGCTACGAAAATGTTGCGGAGGACAGACAAGGTGTTACTGATCTTTTTACAAGCGAAAAAATAAAGGCTGCTATAAAAGAAAAAGGTATTCAGCTTATCAGTTATAAAGATCTGCTGACGAAATAATTTTTACAGTTGCGATACAAATTGTTTTTATTTTTCTGCCTTCTTTTTTAACAGTACAAGGTTGATTTGAAGATGCAAATGAAAAAGCAATCCTATTCCGGAAGTCGTAATCTTATTTTGTTCATTGTGGTTAGATAATACAGCCACTTCTTGTTAAAGCCGTTGCAACATTAGGATCTGTTTTCGGGGATAGTGAAGTAAAAAATACTGCCTTCGCCTGGTATGCTTTCTACCCATATTTTTCCATAATGCATTTCAACAATTTTTTTACAATGCGATAATCCAATGCCCGATCCTTCATATTCTGTACGGTTGTGAAGCCGTTGAAAAATATCAAATATTCTTTCGCAGTATTGCTTTTCTATCCCAATACCACTGTCTTTAAAAGAAAATTGCCAGTAGTGGTTTACCTTGGTTACGCTGATGATAATTTGAGGTATGGTATCTTTTTTTCTAAACTTAACAGCATTCAAAATAAGGTTCTGAAACAATATTTGTATTTCAGTTGCATGGCCATTTATAACAGGTAATATATCAGATTCAATTGAGGCGCCTGTTTCATTTACTGCTGCCATAATATCTTTCTTAACGTTTTTAAGTACTTCATTGCAATTCACTTTATCGAATTCTTTTTTTGCACCAATTCGCGAAAAGTCAAGCAGGTCTTTAATCAGCGTCCTCATCCTGTTGGATGCTTCTGCAATAAATACCAGGTATTTATCTGCCTTTTCATCCATCTTGCCCAGGTATTGCTGCTGAAGTAAATTTACAAAGCCAGCGGTGGTTCTAAGCGGCTCCTGTAAATCGTGCGATGCTACATAGGCAAATTGTTCCAGTTCTTTATTCTTCATCGTAAGATCGTTATTGGCCACCACCAATTGAATCGTTTTTTCATCTACCTGTTGCTGAAGTTTTTTTTGCTGCCTTCTTATCCTGTTAACACGGTTGCGATAGATGACAATGATGCATCCTGACAATGCTAAAAACACCAACAGTTTAAACCACCAGGTTAAATAAAACGGCGGTTTAATGGTTAATTTTATTGCAACGATATTGGCCGACCAGTTGCCGGTGTTATTCAAACCTTTTACCTTAAAAGTATAGTCACCGGGGTCAAGGTGTGTATAGGTAGCCATGCGTTCGGTACCGGCCTCGTTCCAGTCTTTGTCAAAATTTTCCAGCATGTAAGCATATTTCTTTTTTTCATCAGCAGTGTAATTGAGCGATGCGAATTCAAATGAAAATACCGAACTGGAATATGGCAAGGTAATGCTGCTTGTTTCGTTTATACTTTTGGCTAACGGAGATGCATCATTTTCATTGTGAGCAATGGGTATATTTTTATTGAAGACCTGAAAATTGGTGATTACCAGGGGAGGGTCGAATGCTATGGTTGCAATACTGTCGGGATTAAATTGGTTAAAGCCGTTCACGCCGCCAAAGTACATCAGGCCCGACTTGCTTTTACAAAAGGCCTGTTCTTTAAATTCTGGAGCCTGTAAGCCATCTGATACGCCAAAATTTTTAAAGGTTTTGCTGCGGGGATTAAAACAGGATATGCCATTGTTGGTACTTAACCAGTAATTTTTTTTGTTGTCTTCCAGTATGCCAAAAACTACATTTCCCGGCAGCCCGTTTGCAGTAGTAAATTCTTCAAAACGTTGTGTTTTTTTGTTGAACATGTTAAGTCCACCCCTGGTACCGATCCATAGATTGTTGTCACTATCTTCAAAAATCGAATTAAGACTATTATTGCTAAGGCTGTTCTTTGTATCATCATGCAGGAAAACTGTAAATGTTTTATCTTTTTTGTTGAAAAGATTTAGCCCGGCGCCCTCTGTACATACCCATATTTCTCCGTCATGGTCTTCAAAAACAGATTGAATGTTATCGGCAGAGATGCTGTTTGAAATGTTTGGGTCGTGCCTAAAATGGGTAAACGTTACGCCATCAGCGTTCAATAAATTTAAACCGCCACCATAGGTACATACCCAGATATTTTTTTTCCTGTCTTCAAAAATTTTCCAAACATTGTTGCTGTTAATACTGGCGGGATCTTCAGGGT
>JAYUBR010001278.1:0-9882 GCA_043740775.1 Ferruginibacter sp.
TGAGCCGTTTCTTTTGCCATGCCCGCCCACACCTGGTTTTGGGTAGATTTATTGCGGGTACTGATAGCAATTAAAGTGATGATGATAAACAGCGCCACAATAAAAAGTTGTATCAGCGGGTAGTAGCGTACTTCTTTCAGCAGCGATGATTCGCCGTAATACAAGCGGTTTTTCTGCATGGAATCTACCGGGTTTGTCCAGCTTACAGGAGGGTGAAGCGCCTTGAATTCTTTTAATTTTTTACCGAGGTAAGCGGGCTCATTTTTTATCCGTAAAGAGTCAAGGTTGTTACTTTCAAAAATGCTGTCTTTTTCATTCACCGCAATCATCGGAATATCTTTATTATTTTCTACCAAAATTTTGCCCGATAAATTGGTGGGGGATACACTGGAATCACTGATATCTTTTACAGCTTCCACCCATTGTTCTATTTTTAATCTCTCTTCCGCAGCAATTTTTTTTGCCAGGTAGTTGCTATAAAATATGGTGCCGCTTACAATGGCAATAGCAATAACAGCCAGCCCTGTACGCCAGTTAAAAAATTGAGTAAACATTTGTAAATATAAAATAAGAATGCAACATCTAAAAAGAAGTAAGTTTGCGCCATGGGGGCAAACCCGGTCGGTACCGAAGGTCAGACCGGGTTTGCTCAAATCAACACCGGGAGCTGATATAATTTGGGTACTCGGGTCTGTTCTCCCGTCTGACCTTCGGTGCCGACCGGAGAACAGACCCGAGGGCATGATTCAATAAAAATATAAAAAAGTATAGCCGCATAACTGATGACAGGAAGCAATCACTCCGAAAAATATTTCAGCAATCATGATGATACCGGCGCTGCCATGGAACAATCGCCTGCTGTTGCCATTGTAATTCTAAACTGGAACGGCAAACATTTTTTAGAAAAATTTCTTCCCTCTGTTGTAGCATCATCTTATGTCAATAAAAAAATTATTGTTGCAGACAATGCCTCAACAGATGATTCCATTATTTTTTTACAGCAACACTTTCCACAGGTGGAAATTATTTATAACCCCACCAACGAAGGGTTCGCAAAAGGCTATAACACTGCATTGCAGCAGGTAACTGCTGACTATTATGTTTTACTAAACAGCGATGTGGAAGTAACCCCAGGGTGGATTGAACCCATCATTGAACTGATGGAAAGTAATGCAGGTATTGGCGCCTGTCAGCCAAAAATGTTAACGTATGCAGCGAGGCATTTGTTTGAGTATGCAGGAGCCGGCGGCGGTTGGCTGGATAGCTTGGGCTACCCGTTTGCAAGAGGAAGAGTGTTTGATACAATTGAAGAAGACAAGGGTCAGTACAATGATGCCCGGCCCTGCTTTTGGGCCAGTGGTGCAGCCATGTTTGTAAGGACAGATATGTACCATGTGTTGGGTGGTTTGGATGAATATTTTTTTGCCCACCAGGAAGAAATTGATTTTTGCTGGCGCCTGCAACTGGCCGGTTATAAAGTGTATGTGCAACCGGCATCGGTGGTGTATCATGTGGGTGGCGGTACCTTACCTAAGGGCAATCATCAAAAAGATTTTCTCAACTTCAGGAACAACCTGGTAATGCTGGCAAAGAATAGTACACTGGCAACTGCCTTATGGAAAACTCCTGTAAGAATAGGGCTCGATATTATTGCCGCTTACAAAGAATTATTCAGTGGCAACAGCGGGGCTTTTTTGGCCATCGCAAAAGCACATTTGTATTTTATTAAATGGATATGGATGGATAAAAAGCAATCTGTTTTTCCTGGTTCAAAAAAAGGCAAGCTGTATGGATGGTACAGAGGGTGCATTGTTTGGCAGTATTTTATAAAACATAAAAAAACGTTTTCAGAAATTATTGGTAACAAATAATTTTTTTTGAAACACATCCCTTATTTTTGCCCACGCAAAACCAGTAGCATGCAACAGGAAATAATTGATACAACAGATAAAGATTTTGCCCACAACTGGGTGTCGTCCTCACGTTTTCTCTGGTATTGCCAGATATTTATGGTATTGGCTTTAATATTGGGCGGTTGCTATGGCTTATACACCCATCGGTATAAAGGAAAACCCGAGGTAGCGGTGCCGGAAAATACCCTGTACAACCCTAAATACAAATAAAATTTTTCAGTTAAGTTACAAGCCTTATTTTTGCAGTCCTAAACAAAAAAACAGTTCTTACAATAACGAAGCAATTGCTTCAAACAAGCGGAAGTAGCTCATTTGGTAGAGCGCGACCTTGCCAAGGTCGAGGTGGCCGGTTCGAGCCCGGTCTTCCGCTCAGAATTTAGAGCAGATAGCCATGTTATCTGCTTTTTTTTTCTAACCCCGGTTCTTCGGAACAGGCAGTGTCACTCGGATGGTGGAACTGGTAGACACGCAGGACTTAAAATCCTGTTCGCTGTAAGGCGAGTGTGGGTTCAACTCCCATTCCGAGTACGGATAAAAGCCTGAAATGTAATATTGTATTGCGTTTCAGACTTTTTTGTTTTCCGGTGTTACACTGCATTTTATCGGCTCTCAATAATTCATCAAGTAACCATACAATTTAGGCTAACAAAGGCAACCCGACAGCGTTCGTTGAGGATACCGACCCACGAATCAAATAATTAATTATTGGTAAATAATTAATTTTATTTATACTTTTATATAAGTTTATCGTCGCCCTTATTTTGCTGCAGGCAGAAACGCATTACCCTCTGGTTTCACTTCGTTTAACTTTTAAATATTTAAAGATGAATAATTTATCTCTTACTCATTTACCTGCAATTGTTACATTTTCAAAAGCCCGGATTTACGTCGGTAATTTTTTTGTTGCTTTAACTTTGCAGTTGTTTTTCTTCCCGGTTTCAGGGCAGGTTACCAGAAGTGGGAGCGGAGCAAATGCGGCTGCCATTCAAACTGTCGTTGATCAGTTCCGGACAGATCTTGGATTATTAAATTCAAATGTTGCCGGCTCATTTGGCACAGGGCGCCGCCAGATCAACTGGGATGGCGTACCAGACGCTTCTGCAGCCCCTAATAGCCTTCCTGCTAATTTTTTTAATGTCACTTCCCCCAGAGGAGCGATTTTAAGTACGGCAGGCACAGGCTTAGAGGTTAGTGCAAATGTTGGCAATGCCACAGCTACTCCAACAGAGTTTGCTAATATCAACCCGAATTACACTAATCTTTTTGCCGCTTTTTCCGCACAACGTTTATTTACTGCTGTGGGCAGTAACATAACGGATGTTACTTTTTATTTTCCCGGCTCCACGATAGCTGCGCAAGTACGGGGATTTGGTGCCGTTTTTAGCGATGTAGATCTGACTACGGTAACCAGTATTCAATATTTTGATAAAGACAATGTTTCACTCGGAACTTTTTTTGTGCCTGCCGCATCGGGAAATAAAACATTTTCTTTTCTTGGGGTAAGTTATCCTGCGGCAGTTATTTCACGTGTAAGGATAACCTGTGGTAATGCTGCTTTAGGAGCTGCGGTAAATGAATCTGCAGGCACCGACCTGGTGGTAATGGATGACTTTATTTATGCAGAGCCACTTTCTGGACAAGTGACATTGCGTAGCGGTGCCGGTTTAAATGCTGCTGCTATTCAGCCATTTGTTGATCAATATCGTAATGATCTTGGCACATTAAACGCTAACGTAGCTGGATCCTTTGGAACAGGCCGGCGGGAAATCAATTGGGATGGAGTGCCAGATGCGTTTGCAACTCCAAATCAGCTTCCTCTGGATTTTTTCAATAGCGCGTCTCCCCGCGGTGTGATCTTCGCTACTCCGGGAACAGGTGTAAACGTGAGCGCAAATTCATCAAATCCAACATCCACCCCAGTGGAATTCAATAACTTTAACCCGACTTATTCAACTTTATTTGCACCTTTTTCACCTCAACGTTTGTTTACGCCAGTTTCTGCTAATATTACGGATGTTACCTTTTATGTTCCCGGGTCGGCCACCACTGCTCTTACACGAGGATTGGGATCTGTATTTTCTGATGTTGATTTGTCCGGCGTTACCAGTATACAGTATTTTGATAGAAACAATGTTTCGCTCGGAACTTACCTTGTGCCCGCAGTGGCAGGAAACGAGACATTTTCTTTTCTTGGAATAAGTTATCCAATGCCAACCGTATTTCGAGTTCGGATTACCACAGGCAACAGCCTGATGGGAATAACGGAAAGTCCCTCTGCCGACCTGGTGGTAATGGATGATTTCGTTTATGGTGAACCGGTATCGCTTGCTGTGCTGCCTATTACCTTTACGGTTGTAAAAGCAGTGCAAAAAAATAATGGGATAGAGGTGCAATGGAGAGTAGAAACTGAAAATAATGCTAAAGAGTACCAGGTGCAAAAATCAAATGACGGCAGGAATTTTAATCCAGTTGGCAATGTTCCTGCCTTAAACAATAGTTTTATTTCCACTTACAATTGGGTTGATACAAAGCCAAATAATTCGATTAATTACTTTCGCATAAAAGCAATTTCAAATAGTGGTGAAATTAAATACAGCGAGATAATACGCATTAGCACAAGGATAGCTGATGAAAGTATTTCTATATATCCTAATCCACTCATTGGAACAAATCTTAATGTACATTTAAATAATAAGGTGAAAGGTGATTATGCCATAAGCCTGTATAATAATTCAGGGCAAATGGTTTATAATAAAGTTATTATTCATGATGGTGGAAGTTTAGTAGTAACAATACAATTGCCGATTGCCTCATACAACGGTGTTTACCAACTAAACATCAAAAATCCGGATGGAACTCATGCAGTGATTAAACTTATGGTAACAAAATAACGAATGCCTGGAATTATTTCTGTGTGATCAAGTTAACCCGGTGAAGGAAAATTAAAATGATGAACAAAAAGAAAGCGTCCCAATTTTGGGACGCTTTCTTTTCTACTCCCCTGGTTGGTGTCACCAAACACAGCCTGTAATTACTACATCGAAAAGGAATAGTCAAAGTCTTCCGCATTAAATTATCTTACCAATAAAAAATATACTTCAATTTTAAGTAAAGTATTCTAACCGGACAGTGTTTGGTGGACACCGGCCATGGGAGCAGGAGTTTTTTCAAAAACAATTTGTAAATTATTGATGATTATTTTTTCCAGCTTTATTATAAATAGAAACTACCAATCTTGCTGGAAGTATCCGTATAACTACAGACATAATCTTCGCCAAAGTTCCGGGTATTATTACCAGCTTTTTGTTCAGTGTTTTCTGAACGGCTATTTCTCCAACTTTTTCCGGACTCACAGCCATTTGCATACCTAACCAGCCAAGCTTTTCTTTCGTATCTATTTTAATTTCAGATTTAGTAAAAACCGGGCCGGGGCAAAGAACACTGACGCTGATATTTTTTTCCTTTAACTGGCAACGCAATGAGTAACTAAAAAAAATAGCGGCTGATTTTGTAGCAGAATATAAATTTTTTTACAGGAATAGGAGCGAAGCCAGCCATACTGCTAACATTCAGAATATAAGATGGAGCATTCTTTTCCAGCAATGGCAGTAACGTGAGCGAAAGTGCCATGGCAAACCCCATATTTAAATGAATCATTTGCGAAGTGCATCTGGTGGTAATGATAAATAATCTTTAGAACTGCCTGATCCTGCTGCATTGCAAAGTAAACTGAATGGAATTTTTTTTCGGTACACCATTGGGAAGTTTCTTCTGCCGCGTTTTTTGAACCAAGATCAAGTAATAAAGTTTCCACATGAATTTTATGCAGGAACTGTAATGTATTTTTGGCTGCCAGTAAATAATCAGAATGTCTTGCAATTAAAATTAAATTATAGCCTCTTTTGGCTAACTCTTCTGCGATTGCATAGCCAATTCCTTTACTTCCACCGGCAACCAAAGCGTACTGCATTGAAGTTTTTTACTATTATTGACGATCGGTTTTTCCAACTTTATTATAAATAGAAACTACAAATCTTCTTGGAAGTATCCGTACAATTACAGATATAATCTTCGCTAAAGTTCCCGGCACTATTACCAGCTTTTTGTTCAGCGTTTCCTGCACAGCTATTTCTCCAACCTTTTCCGGACTCACAGCCATTTGCATACCCAACCAACCAAGCTTTTCTTTCGTATCTTTTTTTATTTCAGGTTTAGTAAAAACCGGTCCGGGGCAAAGAACACTGACGCTGATATTTTTTCCTTTTAACTGGTAACGCAATGAGTAGCTAAAAAAAACAACGGCTGCTTTTGTGGCCGAATATAAATTTTTTACGGGAATGGGAGCGAAGCCCGCCATACTGCCAACATTCAGAATATAGGATGGAGCATTTTTTTCAAGCAGCGGAAGCAATGTGAGGGAAAGCGCCATAGCAGATCCGACATTTAAATTTATCATGTAGCGAAGTGTATCAAGTGGTAACGATAAATAATCATTTGCTCCGCCAAAGCCGGCAACATTGCATAGCATCTTTAAATGAATATCTCTGTCGGTACACCATTTTGCAATTTCAGTTGCGGCTTCGTCCCGGCTTAAATCGTTTACTAATACTTCAACATGAATTCCGTAAGTTATTTCCAGTTTATTTTTTGCCGCATTCAAACTATCGGCATGCCGGGCTATTAAAATTAAATTATACTTCCTCCTCGCCAATGCTTCGGCAATTGCATAACCAATTCCCTTGCTTCCTCCGGCAACCAATGCATAAGGGTTTGTATTGACAGAATCTTTTTTCGGAATGGGATCACTATCAGATAATTCCTGAATTTTATTTTTATCAACAGAATAGGAAAGAGTGGAACTTTGTTGTGTATAGGCTTTGGTTATCATAAATAATACTGCAAGGAAAATAATCAAAGTCTTGGTATAAGATTTTATGTTTTTATAAAAAATATTTTTTTCATTCATTCTGCTTAAAAATTAACCCGTTATTTTTTTCCATTCACACCTTTGTTGGGGCTTTTACCAATAAAACTTATACACTTCACCTTAATGCTTCTTCTGTAATGTACTTTATAAAGTTAACACCCGAATTGCAATATTACAAGTCCGGGTGTTAATATTAATAACTATAACGAAAACTTAAAAAAATATTTTTATAATGATTTAAGATATTCAACCAGGTCTTTTTTCTCTGCTTCTGATAAAGCAAGTTTTTTGAAATCGTTGTAGTGATTTACAACATCCATTAATGTAGCAAAACGTCCATCATGATAAAAGCCACCTTTAGTATGTGTCCATAACCCTTTCAATCCTTGTGTAACATAACTGTTGTCGGGCGAACGGCTGGATTGAAAATCATCAATGCCAACATCAGTTGCTTTGTGTGTATTCCACCCGGGTTCAGTAAACAGCGGAGGAACATGGCAACTTGCACATTTAGCTTTTGCACTAAATAAAACCATACCCCTTGCTGCTGCTTCTTTATTATAAATACTATCTGGTGCCTTGGGAGCAGGGATGGCTAATTGGTAAAATTGAAGCGCTGCCAGTTTATCCGTAATCATGTCTGGATTATTGTGTTTGTGGCCGGTACCGGTTCTTGCTGCAACCGGATATTTTTTTGCATCATCAAACCGGGCATCATAAAAATTTCCTTTACCCACTAATTCAAGATTTGCAACGTAGGCATTCCAATAAGTAACATCGCCCCATCCACCTGTCCATGTGTGCAATGTATGACCGGCATGTCCGAATGCTTCAGGTATTAAAGTAGCTGCGGATTTTCCATCAGGACGAAATGCTTTACCATCTAAGTTTAGCAGTGCATCAAACTTACCGGGACCCCAGCTTGCCAATACTTTTTTTACAGTGGCAACATCCACACCTAATGCATCAGTAATGGGTTTTAAATTGGGAGCCATGGATACAATTGCCCCAACATTTAAATCACGGTTTGCCCAACCGTCTAAGCGGTGACCGATGCCGGGAGCAAATGCATTATCAACTGTTGAATGACAAGACGCACAGGTTAGTCCGATAGATACAAGTCTTTTATCATTATCAAAACTTCCTTTCACACCAACTACTGCATTCAATTGCAAAAGGGTGAGTGTAACTGCTGGGTCGTCCAAATTTACTTTACCGGCTTTGATGGCTGTGGCAACATCAGGAGGTATTACATCCATATCTACTTTTAAACCAGCTGCCAGTGCGGCTTTGGGAGACAGTCCGCCGCCAACGCCGCCATTTTTTTCATCCAGGATAGCTTTGTTCAGTTGAAGTGCATCTGTCCAATAAGCTTCATCACCAAAAGTTTCAAAACGAAATGTTTGCTTACCTTCTGCCAGCATTTTATTCGCGTTATCCGTAACAGGGTCTTCATTTTCTTTCCCTGTTTTTTTTGTTTGTGCATTTGAAGAATTAGTGCATTGCATAAACTGACTTATTAATACAATAAGCAGGATGATGCCAATGGCGGTTGCTGTTTTAGTTGAAGTTATTTTCATGACAGTCGTTTTTAATATTAAAGTAGTTACAGTCATCGGGAGAGAGGAAGTAAAAATATATATTGACCATTCAAATAGCAAACGAATTAAAATAAGTTTTAGAAACAGAAGATGTAGCCGTAATAATTGATGCTGTGCATTTGTGTGTTTCTTCAAGAGGAATAAAAGATAGCAACAGCAGCACAGTTACTACTGAATATGGAGGTGTTTTTTTAGAACCGGCAAGAAAGGATGAGTTTCTGAAATATGTAGATTAGTTAAAAATTAGCCACGGCAACCTGTATTACGATGACATATAAATTACAACATCGTAATTTTGACTATTAAAAATGAACAAATGAAATCACATGTAGTAAAAATAAAATCAATTGACAAGATAACTCATGATGCAGTGAGCATTGTATTGCAGAAGCCGGCTAATTATGCGTTTACTTCGGGGCAGGCTACAGAAGTAGCTATTAATAAACCAGCATAGAAGGAAGAGAAAAGGCCTTTTACATTTACCTCTTTTTCCTCCGTGGTCGGTGTCCTTCACCGAACACAGCCACCAGCAAAGTTTTCCGGAAAATATTTAAACCCTCCAGCCGCATTTGTTTTCATGCAATAATCTTTTGAAAAATAAAGTTTCATTCCTGTTTTTATAAACAGCAATTTCCTATTTCGCATTTTGCGAAATGAGAAATTCATTTTTATTTTTAATTAATACAATGGCCACGGGAACAGATGCATAATTTAGGCAATTGATCTAAAAAGGAACATAAAAATGATGCATGAATACACAACATATAACAATAAAAAAACCGCCGGTTAAGGCGGTTAATAAAGTTGATGAATGAATGCCCGTTTACTAAACCAGGTTAGCGGGTTGCTTGGGAAGAATCATTATTTGCGCTATTGTATATCTCGGCAATCTCAGTTAAGTTGTTCAGCGTTGATTTTACATCAGCTATTGGCAAAGTACCTGATGGAAATAATTGCTTTAACCTTTCATAAGCTACCCTGTTCTCGCTAATGGCATCTGCAAAATTGTTATACTGCAATACTTCAGGTTTACCTTTTTGTTTTTGAAAAACATACTCATGGCAAGGCGTTTTTTTATTCTTGTTTTTTACACTCGCAGTAAAATTTTTGTAAATATTTTAATAACTATTTGATGTGCAATTACTGTAAAATTTCTACTTTCACCGTTGGATTTATTTAACCGCAGTACTGGAACAATACTTTCACGGAACATAATAAAAACTGCCATTGGTTGTTTAAGCGATTTGTGTATGCTACAAAAAGTAACATTTATTACGCCATTAAAAACCCGCAAACGAAGGCCTGTATAGCTTTCTGCGTATTAATTTTCCTGCCATCGTCCATCTTATAATTAACCCTTTTTTTGATTTTGCCTGTTAGTATAAAATAAAGCGTTCGTTTGGCTGTGGCTGTTATCATCACAATATTATTATCACGCTAA
>JAYUBR010001279.1:0-3036 GCA_043740775.1 Ferruginibacter sp.
GGGCAGGGAAAGAAAGTTATATACACTTGCCGACAAGACGAGTTCGCTAATGCTCATTTTGATATTCGTCCACTTCAGCATATAATTTATGAAACAACAGAGCAGCTAACAAAAGACCTTGTTAATAAAATTGATGCATGGATTGTAAATTCCGGGCATGTTGACCCACCTTCCGGGATGCTGACCCACCTGCGCAGCAGGTAATAAATGTAAGAGCTAAATGATGATTAAAAATACAACTGGTTACTGATAGTCTTTTACTTTTTTTCTTCTCAGTGATTCACCTTTTAGGTCAATGCGGTGGGCATTGGCTGTCAGTCTGTCAAGGATCGCATCAGCAAGTGTTGGTTCATTAATATACTCATACCATTTTGCTATTGGCAACTGCGATGTTACGATAATGCTTTTTTTACTGTACCGGTCTTCCAGCAGTTGCAGTAATGCAAGGCGTACATCCTGCCCCAGGTTTTGCAATCCAAAGTCATCCAGTATAATGAGTGTTTGCCTTTCAAGATGGTTAAGCAGTTTGATGTATGAGCCATCCAGTTTTGACAGGGTTACTTTTTCTATAAACCTGTTCATGCCAAGATAGGTTGTTTTATATCCCTGGAAGCAGGACTGGTGGCCGAGGGCACAGGCCAGGTAACTTTTTCCGCACCCCGTGGCCCCGGTAATAAGTACATTTTCGCCTTGCAAAAGATAGCGCCCTTCCATAAGGGTGGCCAGCTGTTGTTTGGTGAGGTTGCGGGAGGGCGAGCATTCGATTTGTTCGGCTGTAGCGGGCAGCCGCAGTTTGGCAAGTTTAAGATAGTAAGCGGTTTTTTCGTTGGCCCTGCTGAGTTGTTCGGACTGTACCAGTTGGGCAACCAGGTCGTGCCCTTCGAGTTGCTGGTCCATGGGGAGTTCCAGTTGTGAGCGGTAAGACTGGTGCATGCCCTGTAGGCGTAACTGCTGCATTTGTTGTAATGTTTGTGTTGTGTTCATGTTGTTTTATTTTAAAATTTAAAAGATGATTATTGATAGTTGTCTTTACCGCGGATGTTATCATGAGAAGGGATATTAATCTCGTTGTCAAATAAGGGCAACTGTTTGTCAAGGCCTTTTTCCAGGATATTTTTAATCATGGTATAATTGACCCGGGTTCCCTGGAGTGCCCTTTTGCAAGCAGCCTCCAGCCGCTGGATAGTATATGTTTTTTCCAGCATCAGCATACCAAAGCAGGCTTTATAATTCTGTTCGATGTAGATACTGTTTTCCAGCATCAGGCCGGCAGCCTGTGCTGTATAAGTTCCTATACGTACTGCCTGTGCCAGCAGGTCTTCCTTATTCCAGCCTTTTATCTGCTGCATACGCTGGTGATTGGGGGGCATGTGTTCAGCCAAAGTCGTGTAGGCTTTACTGTGGGGCTTGCGGATATGCAAAGCGATCCGGCTGTTATCATAATAAACTTCTACCACCCGGTTGTCATAAAGGATCTTTACCTTTTTACCAACATAGAGATAGGGTACGCTGTAATACAAAAAATCTTCCCGCAGTTGTACATGATAATTACGCTGTACAGTTAGCGTGGCTACTTTTTTGGGGGCAAAGGGTTCGGATGGCAAAGCCTTTAAAAGTAATAGCTCGTGCTGTTCATAAAAATACCACCTGCTGTACGCTGTATTTTTATAGGGCTTATTATTGAGCAGCAGCAGTTGCTGCTGCATAGCGGCATTAAGCGCATGCAGGCTTGCAAAATCCTGGTTGCGCAGGGGAGCATATATGTGTGCATACACAATACGGACCGCTTGTTCTACCATCGCTTTATCCCGGGGGCTGTAAGGCCGGGTGGCACTAAAAGTGGTTTGGTAATGTTCGCTGAGCTGGTAGCATAGATCTGTAAAAACCGGTTCGAAGCGGCTGGGGCTTTTTACCGCCGTTTTTAAATTATCACATAAAATAGTAGCCGGTACGCCTGCATAAAAAAGAAGCATGGCATTGATACAGGCGGCAAAATCATGTGTTTGCTGTGAGGGTACGGCATGGCAAAATATAAGCCCGCTAAAAGGAAGTACGGCAACAAACACCTGGCATTCAAACCGCTCTGCGGTGTGCATGTCAACGTAGTGCTGCTTCTTACCGGCGAAGTCAATCATCAGCATATCGGCAGGATTATATTCCAGGTGCATGGTTACATCCTTATGCTTCAGGTGCAGGTTTAAATGATAGCAATACTGGCTGTAACCATAACCGTTAGGGTATTGCTCAAGGTATTCTTTCCAAAGTAACTGGCGGGTAACGCCTGTTCGGGAAAGTTCGGATTGAGCAGATTGAAAATGGTGAAAAAGCTGCTGGTGCTTTTGTGCATTCAGCTTAAGCTGGTCGTTGTTGTAGGCTTTGTCAGCCAGTTCTTTGCTGGTAAGTTCTCCGGCAGGAGCAGGTGCATCCAGCAGGGCAAGATATTTACGCACGCTGTTGCGGCTGATACCAGTGCGGCGTGCAATCTCCCGGATACCAATACCATCATTTTTAAGTTGCAGGATCTGTTTTAATTGTTCCATTGTTACAGGCTTTTGTGACATTACTCCCTTTGTTTAGTGAGGAGCAAAAAACATCAAAAGCATCCAACAATTATTACCTGCGGGTGGGTCATCATGCCGGAATGACATCCGTTAACAAAACCGGCAAAAAAACAACCGCAAAAAAACAGGTGGGTCAACATCCCGGAATAACCGAACCAAACCAGTTTAAAAACTTTTAAAGGGGTGGGTCAACATCACCGGAATGGTGGGTCAACATGAAACGGAATGGTGGGTGAGCATGCTCCGGAATCTACACCATACATTACTTATCTTAATGCAGAGGTATATAAGCTTAATAAAAAGCAGCAGGATTCGAAAGTAGCCTGGGAAAAGGATTTTTATGATTTTTATGAAAAATTGAAAAATATAAAAAATACTGAAAAACAAAGAACTGATTCATTATATAAGCAACACATAATTGATTCCAATCTTTATTTATGTCGTAATCAGCATACCGAAATTTTATTCTATTCAT
>JAYUBR010001280.1:0-3034 GCA_043740775.1 Ferruginibacter sp.
TAATTTTTTGGCTTTTTCTGACTTTTCGGCGCAAACATTACCAGCATCCTTTTGCCTTCCATTTTAGGCATTCCTTCCAATGCGCCCACATCTTTTAAACGATCTGCAAATTTTAATAACAACAACTCGCCTCTTTCTTTAAACATAATGGCACGGCCTTTAAACTGAACATGGGCTTTTACTTTATTTCCATCCTGCAAAAATTTTTCTGCATGCTTACATTTAAATTCAAAATCATGATCATCCGTATTGGGTGTAAAACGAACTTCCTTTACCTCACTGGTTTTTGATTTCGCCTTCATCTCTTTCTTTTTCTTCTTCTCATCGTACAAAAACTTATTGTAATCAATGATCTTGCACACTGGCGGGGTGGCTCCCGGAGAAATTTCTACTAAATCCAATTGCTGATCCTGTGCCATTTTTTGTGCATCGGCGAAGGAATAAATACCAGGTTCAATGTTCTCACCTACCAAACGTACTTCCGGTACTCTTATCATGTGATTGGTACGGTGTTCCTGTTGTTGTTCTTTTTTAAAACGGGGATTAAATGCGCCGCGGGGGACTCTTGGTGGAAATGCCATTAATTGATTTTATATTTAAAATAACGGGCTAACGCCCTGGTTTTGATTTAAAGTTAATAAATATTTTTATTCAAATGCTCTTTTACTTTTTACTTCTTCGTTTACCGCTAAAATAAATTCTTCAATAGTTTGTACACCTGTATCGCCTTTGCCTTGCCTGCGGGTAGCTACTGTATTTTCATTCATTTCTTTTTCGCCAATCACGAGCATCAAGGGAATTTTTGCCAGTTCGGTATCCCTTATTTTTTTACCGATCTTTTCATTCCTCTCATCTATCTCTACACGAATATCAGCATTTTTCAATTGCTGTGCCACATTTTCTGTATAAGGTAAAAATTTATCACTGATTGGCAATAGTTTTACCTGTGTAGGTGCAAGCCATAAAGGGAACTTGCCGGCACAATGTTCAATCAGCACCGCAATAAAACGTTCCATGCTGCCAAATGGTGCCCGGTGAATCATTACCGGCCTGTGTTTGGCATTGTCTTCACCAATATAAGTAAGATCAAAACGTTCCGGCAAATTATAGTCTACCTGGATGGTGCCTAACTGCCATTTACGGCCAATGGCATCCCTTACCATGAAGTCTAATTTAGGGCCATAAAAAGCGGCTTCGCCATATTCAATTACAGTGCTTAAACCCTTTTCTGCAGAAGCTTCAATGATAGCCTGTTCTGCCAGTTCCCAGTTTTCGTCGGTGCCAATATATTTAGCCCTGTCTGTTTTATCACGCAGAGAAATTTGCGCTGTAAAATTTGTAAAGCTTAAAGCATCCAATGTGTAAAGCACCAAATCTATCACTTTTTTAAATTCATCTTTTACCTGGTTGGGCATACAAAACAAATGTGCATCATCCTGGGTAAAACCTCTAACCCTTGTGAGGCCATGTAGTTCGCCATGCTGCTCGTACCGGTACACGGTACCAAATTCTGCTAAGCGCAAGGGTAAGTCTTTATAACTGCGGGGAGAAGTTTTATAAATTTCGCAATGGTGCGGACAGTTCATCGGCTTTAAAAAAAACTCTTCTCCTTCCTGCGGCGTTTTGATGGGCTGAAAACTATCCTTGCCATATTTTTCGTAATGGCCCGAAGTAACATATAAATTCTTATGGCCAATATGTGGTGTAATTACGGGCAGGTAGCCACTTTCCATTTGTGCTTTTTGTAAAAATTGTTGCAGCCTCTCTCTTAGCATTGCACCTTTTGGTAACCACAAAGGCAGGCCCATGCCCACTTTTTCGGAGAAGGCGAATAATTCCAGCTCTTTGCCCAGTTTACGATGGTCACGTTTTTTTGCTTCTTCCAGTAATTCCAAATACTCATCCAGTTCTTTGGTTGAAGGAAAAGTAACACCATAAATACGGGTGAGCATTTTATTTTTTTCATCCCCTTTCCAGTAAGCACCTGCAATATTGGTGAGTTTAATTCCTTTAATAAAACCGGTGTTGGGTATGTGTGGCCCACGGCATAAATCGGTAAATTTTCCCTGTGTGTATAAAGTAATTCCTCCATCCTGCAAATTATTCAACAGGTCTAATTTATATTCATCGCCTTTATCAGCAAACATTTGCACTGCATCTGCTTTGGAGATTTCTTTGCGTAAAAAAGGATTGGCTTGTTTAGCCAATTCCGCCATCTTTACTTCCAGCCTGCGAAGGTCTTCTTCACCGATAGAATTATCGCCCGGATCTATATCATAATAAAAACCTGTTTCTAATGGAGGCCCTACCCAAAACTTTACGCCGGGAAAAATTGATTCAATTGCCTCTGCCATTAAATGCGCAGACGAATGCCAGAAAGTTGATTTGCCATTTAAATCATTCCAAGTTAATAATTGAACAGATGAATCTTCTGTAATTGGTCTTTCAGCATCCCATACCTGCCCGTTAACGCTTGCTGCCAGTACCTTTCTGGCTAAACCCTCACTGATTGATTTGGCGATATCCATCGAAGAAACACCTGCTTCATATTCTTTTACTGCACCATCCGGTAATGTAATTTTTATCATATTGTATTTAGCTCCCTTATTTTTAAGTTTGCAAATTTAACGAAACTATTAGGTATGCAAGAACATATCTAAAATATCTTTGTATTACTTGCATACACATTAGCGGGGCTAAATGGTTTCAAAATTTTCTGTATGCTTATTGTGTTTAAAAAATTACTGATGAAAAATTTTTTAGTTGTTTTAATATTACTGTTGTTGATTAACTGTGCAGGTATTGCTCAAAAACTCAATGGTCAGTGGCGTGGCTATTTCAACAGTAAAGGAGATATCGTTACAACCGGTGGTGATAATACCGAATATGTACTGGAAATAGAGATCAAAGGATCTGATGTGACTGGCTATTCCTACACTTATTTTCAGGATAGAAAATACTATGTTATTTGCTCATTAACCGGCACTTATTATAAAAGCACTAAGAGTTTAAGGGTAACGGAAACAGCTAAAAT
>JAYUBR010001281.1:0-3034 GCA_043740775.1 Ferruginibacter sp.
AGGAGTAAGGTAATTGACGGCTTCATCAAATTGCTGGTTTTGAAAAAAATCCAGCAATTTATTTTTGTCGGTGGCAGCCGATTCTGCATCAGTATTGCACACAAATAATAAGAAGAGTAGAAACATGCAAATATACTTTTTCATAATGGGCATAATTAATTGTGTATAGGAAAATACAATTAATATTTTTTTAAATCAAATTCATATCCATCAAATTATATAAATAAATTAAAACTGTCTCTTTACTATGGTAACTATAGTGGTAATAAAACGTGTGTCACTAATTTTTAAAAAAATCCTGTTTTGCTTTTGCTGTTAATACTATGTTTTACATTTTAAAAAGTTCTTTTTTAATAATTTGGCGGATAATATGGTTATGATTAAAAATTTAAGCAAACGATTGTGTGGGAAACGCAATCGTTTGCATTGCCGGTTTTTAAAATTGTGAAACAAATAACCGCTTGGTTTTTTAAATATTTATTAACTTTAGTTTAACAAATTTATGATTGCAATATTATTAAGCCTCTATTAAACTCATGAAAAAAATTAAGCTATATGAAATTAAAATCAAGGTTTAAGGCCTCACGGATATTCCTTTTTAGTACACTCCTTATTTTTTTCACCGTAAATGCCTTTTCTCAAAGCAAGAAGGTATCAGGTAAAGTAGTGGATGAAACAGGCAATGGGATTGCTAATGTAACAGTAATGGTCAAAAGCACAAAGGTTGCCACACAAACTGATGCTGGAGGTAATTACTCAGTAGATGCTGCTGAAAAATCAATACTTGTATTTTCTTCTGTGGGTTTTACAACAAATGAAGCCACCACAAATGGAAAAAAATTAGTGAATGTTACTTTAATAACACAGGCTGATAGGTTAAATGACGTAGTTGTAGTAGGCTACGGAACACAGAGAAAAGCCGATCTAACAGGTGCTGTAGGATCCATTTCGAGAAAAGATTTTGCGAATAAGCCTTTTACAAGTCCTGATCAGATTTTGACTGGCCGTATAGCAGGCGTTAATGTCACAAATCGCAGCGGAGACCCCGGTGCTCCAATCGAAGTTAGAATCCGAGGTATTGGTACTGCCGGTAATAACCAGCCGCTTTGGATAATTGATGGGGTACCCGTTGCAACAAATACAAGCACTATAACAGTGAACACAGGAAGTCAAACGGAATCGAACCCTTTAGCTGGTATTAATCCCAGCGATATTGAAAGTATTGATGTATTAAAAGATGCCTCAGCTACTGCTATTTATGGTGCCCGTGCAAATAACGGAGTTATATTAGTAACTACAAAGCGGGGCAAAGTGGGAGCACCTACACTAACTTACGATGGTTATGTTGGTGTTCAGGCCGTACCTAAGAATAAATTATTTAACGTCTTAAACACAGAGCAGTATATCAAATACCAACAAGATGGATTTGACAGGAATTTATCTGCATTTGCAGGAAAACCAACTGTTGACTGGCAGGATTTAGTGTTTAAAAAAGGCATTGCAACCTCTAATAACTTAACTATATCTGGTGGTAGTCAAAATGCCACTTATAGTTTTGGAGCAGGTTATTTAAACCAGCAAGGCATTCAATTAGCCCAAAATTTCACCAGGTACTCTGCAAAAGCAACTTCGGATGTAAAAGTTGGTAAATATTTAAAATTCGGCGAGTCTCTTTTATTAAGTAGAGCTGAAAGGCAGGTACAATCAGAGGATTTCTCAAATGCAGGATCCGGTGCTGCAATAAATGCACCTTTTTTTCAGCCCTATACCCCGCAAGGTGAGTATAACCCAGCTAATGTCACTACCACAGGCGGCGCTACAGCACAAAATTATCTTTGGAGTGCCGATCCTATTAAAGCAGGCTACACTAAATTGATGTCTAATAAAATATTAGGTAACTTATATGCAGAAGTTGAACTCATAAAGGGGCTAAAATACAAAGCAAGTTTGGGTCTTGATTATAATGAAGCAACCGGCTTGTTTTTACAGAACGCTGTAGATTTTACTGGTATTGGCTCCCCAAGAACCGCAATCCTTGTAAATGAGCAGCCAAAAGAAGCAACACTTAGTTTGACCCATACTATTACGTACGATAAAACGTTTGGCAAAAGCAAAATAACTGCATTAGTAGGGTACGACCAAACCAGCTATCTATTGCGCAGATTAAGGGTACAAGGTAATGGCCTGTTTAACCCACCTTTAGGAATAGCGGGTGGATCACTTGCATTTGGTAGTTCAGAAACTGCTGACCATTGGAATATTCAAGGTAAACTGGCTCGCATATTTTATTCTTATAACAGTCGTTACCTGTTAACTGCTACGATCAGAGAGGATAAATCTTCGCGTTTTGCTAAAGCAAATAATTCAGGAACCTTTCCGTCCTTCTCTTTGGGATGGAGGCTTAGCGAAGAGAAATTTTTACAAAATTCAAAACTGTTTAATGATTTGAAAATCAGAGCTGGTTGGGGCCAGTCTGGCAACCAGTTTACGGGTACCAATTTCTCCTACCTCCCTGCACTTAGCAGCTTTATTAAATACGTGGTTGGTAAAGGGCAAACTATTGCAACTGGTTATGCACCGGTGCTGTTTGCTAACCCAGACTTGAAATGGGAAACCGCTATTCAAACAAATATCGGCCTCGACTTTACCATGCTCAACCGCAAGCTCAATGGTTCTATTGATTATTTTAGCAGGACAACGAAAGATTTGCTAATAAGCGTTCCCGTAGCATTAACCACCGGCTTTTACCAGTTTGCCGATTTAAACTCAGGCACTTTAACCAACAAGGGGATTGAGTTTAGCGCAAATTATAGAGAAAAAATTGGAGATGTTGGCTTTAATATTGGTGGTAATTTTACCTTGGTAAAAAATCAATTTACAAAACTACCCGAGGGAATTGATTATATACAGCTCAACGATAAGCGAATTTCGCTCGGCAGGCCATTGGGATATTTTTACGGATATAAAACCAATGGTATTTACCAAACCGATGCTGAAGTACCCACCACAGAAGGATATGTTGGTGCAAAAGCGG
>JAYUBR010001282.1:0-3026 GCA_043740775.1 Ferruginibacter sp.
GATTATGCAAATCATCCGGAAGAAAGTTTTATTTATCTTGAAAATAAAGGTAATTTCGATTTTCAGCCTTACAGTATAGCGGGAACAATATCCGGAAGATGGCTGACAATGGATGCGGCAGATTTAGATGGTGATGGTAAAGTTGATCTTGTTCTTGGTAATTTTTCGATAGCTCCGGCATTTGTAAAAGGGGCAGCGTATTGGAAGCAAGGGCCACCATTTATGCTATTAAAAAATAGTATAAAAAAATAACAACATTTTAATTGTCCAAAAACCTCTTTAAATGGAACTACAAATGAAAAACCTTTTAAAACTAACCTGTTTTTTATGTTTCTTTTCTCTTTTGCTTACCAACTGTCATTCAAAAAAAGCTGCTAAATTATTGGATGCAGATATATTGCATCAAAACGAAGATCAGCTTACACAGGTTATTATTTATGACGTTTTTACACCCCCTGTTGCCAGCAGAATTTATGTTTATTCCTCCCTCGCTTCTTATGAAGCCATCCGGTTTAGTAAAGATGGAACCGAATCAATAGCAGAAAAGTTGAAAGGGTTTGGAAAAATGCCCCAACCTGAAAAGGGTAAAAACTATAATTATACCCTTGCTGCTACGAAAGCTTTTTTTACAGTCGTACATAATGTAAAAGTTTTCTCGGTTGATTCTTTAAAAAATTATGAAGAAACTGTATTTAATAACTTCAAGGAAAACCTTGATGAATCTACCTATCAGCGCTCTTTAGATTTTGGGGATACGATTGGCAAAGTAATTCTGGCAAGAGCAAAGATGGATGGTTACCTGCAGTCAAGAGGCAAGCCAAAACACCTGGGTAGCAACGATCCCGGTGCATGGAGACCTACTCCCCCGGATTATATGGATGGAGTGGAATGGTGCTGGAACACTATGAAGCCAATGGTGATGGATTCAGCATCCCAGTTTATGCCTCCAAGACCTCCTGAATTTAGCACAGATACCAACAGTGTGTTTTTTAGGGGAGTTAAAGAAGTTTATTTAATAACCAAAAATATTACAGAAGAACAAAAGACAATTGCACGTTATTGGGATGATAATCCTTTTGTAATAGAACATTCTGGCCACATGATGTTTGCTAATAAAAAAATTACTCCGGGGGGACACTGGATGGGAATTACTGCGATAGCGTGTAAACAAACAAATGCAGATGTTGTAAAAACTGCACAGGCCTATGCTATTACATCAATTGCCTTGTATGACGCGTTTATATCCTGTTGGGATGAAAAATATCGCAGTAATGTTATCAGACCAGTAACAGTTATTAACGAATCAATTGACCAGGGCTGGACACCCTTTCTACAAACGCCTCCATTTCCGGAATATATCAGCGGGCATAGTAGTATTACCCGCTCCGCCGCCGTTGTTCTTACGAAATTATTTGGAGAAAGGTTCGCTTTTCAGGATACCAGCGACCTTAGATATATCGGCATGCAGCGCCACTTTAATTCATTCGTGCAGGCAGCAGACGAAGCCTCTATAAGCCGCGTTTACGGTGGCATTCATTACCGCATTAGTGTAGATGAAGGGGCAAATGCAGGAAGAAAGGTTGGTGAACTTATAGTAGGGAAAATAATAAAGTAGTTGGTTACCCTGGTAACGTAATCAAGATGATACTATTGGCATAACATCAAATTGAATTGCATAAAATTGTGAGAGATATTTCCAGGGTTGCAAAAAGCACAAGCTTCGAAATGCCACTACTAACATTTCAATAGCAGCGCCTTTTTTAAAACAAAAATAATTATTTTAAAATTATGATATTGATAGGCTACAATTGTAAACGCTTATTATCTGAGTAACATAACCGTTCCTTTCTTAAATATTTTTTTATTGGAGGCTGTACGTATTTCGACATAATAAACATATGGACCTGTAGGCTGAAGTTCACCTTTAAATCTACCATCCCAGCCATTATTAATATCTGTTGTTGAATAAATTATCCCGCCCCACTTATTAAAGATCAGTAATTTAAATTGCTTATAATTGTCTGCTGCTATTATCCCGAACTTGTCATTTTTGCCATCATCATTTGGTGTAAAAGCATTTGGAATAAAAATGTTTTTATAAACTTTTATTTTAATGGAAGAAGTGGCTGAACCGCAGCCAACAGTTGAATTGGCTGTCAAAGTGTATACTGCATTTTCTATTGGATAAACTTTTGGAGTCACTGAATGGATATCATTTACAAAGTTTGGAGGTGACCAGTAAAAACTTACGGATGTTCCTTTCACAGTGGCATTCAATATGACCGAATCTCCTATATTTATGCTTTGATCGGACCCAGCATTTATAGAAAGGTTTTGAAAAACATTTACTTTTACCAAAGCAGAATCCCGGCATCCAAAATCATTACTTATTGTTATGTTATATAAAGTCGAAGTAAGCGGTTGCGCAATCGGATTGGCGATGGTATCGCTTGATAAACCATCGGAAGGTGTCCATTGATAGTGCTGTCCTCCAGAAGTGGCCAGCACTACAGTTTTACCATGACAAATTGATTCAACAGGGTTGTTTATCAAAAGTGTAACCCCAGGAAATACCCCTAAATAAAAACTGTCCAGTGTAGTGCAGCCTGAATTATACGTCTGTTTAAATTTATACAATCCGGTATCAGTGTATTGCACATTTGATACAATAGATAAACTTTTATCAGATATATATCCATTGGTGCCGGTCCATAAAAATGATATGGCAAGATCTGAAGGATAGGGTAGTATCAGGGTTTTACCAATACATCCTCTTATATTTTTAGGCAATTGATGTATTGGTTTCGAATGAACATTTGTAGAAATTATATTGGAGGTTATCCTGCATTTTGCAGAGTTAATATTGGGTCTTTCTGCCAGTAAAATACGATACGATACGATTCCTGAATCCCTTCTCGGAATGGCATACTTGGTAGTAATAGCCCCCGTTATGTTTTGCCATGTTTTACCTGAATCAATACTATTTTGCCATTGTACTGCAGGGTCAGTAAATCCTGGCGCATAAG
>JAYUBR010001283.1:0-3026 GCA_043740775.1 Ferruginibacter sp.
GCCATTCTTCACTCAACAAATCAACTTTGCCTCTCGGTATACCGACATTCACTTCTAAAAATATGAGGTTGCCAATGCCTGCTTTTTTCATAGATTCAAGATCCTTCGTCATGGACTCAGCAGTTCGGTTGCCATCCATAAAATACCAGTACACACCGGGTCGTGCTGAATCTGGTGGGGTTACAAAACCTGATTTTAAAGGATCATTTGTAAAACCTGCGGCAATGTTTTTTTTACTAAAATGCTTATTGCAACTGTATAAGCCTAACACAAAGCACAGAGACAGCAAGCCTGCAGAAAATGTATTTTTTTTAAATAATAGCATGTTATTTCTAAATGATAATTGTGCTGATATTTTAATTTTTATAAAAACTAATACTCAGCAAACCTGCACAGTATCTATGCCCAGTAATTCGCCCAGTTTTTTAATTTTTGATGCTATATGCCCAATGCCAACAGCACAATGATGTACAGGGCCATGGCTGTTCCAGTCGTTCACAAATTTTCTGGCCCCAGTGCTGAAACGATAGCGGCTGTTGGTGTTACCGATTTCTAATATCTGGCCAGCAACGGATTGGCCTTCTGCCACCAGCAGCATCAAACCATTGCTGGTTTCTACCACAGATAAAAGTGTAACCGGCCCATGCTTTACGGCCATTTCCACCGACAACCCTTTGCCCACTTTTCCATGATAAACAGTTAATGGACGAACCTTTGTTTTGCCTTCAGCAATTTTTATATGCCCGGGCCCATCATGCCCCATCAGCACTACATCATCTGTAAAATCCATTGCATAGTATTCAGTAAAAGAACCACCTACGCCAAAGCTGTCCATAATTTTCATGGCCTGTGCATTCTTAATTTCATATTCGCCTGCCACTGGAACACCGTTTGCTGTAAGCAAAGAAGTGCCCAAAATTACGGAACTCATAGTGTCTTCATTTTCTGCATTGCCTGTGCCTTTGTAATAGTAAGCCATTGATCCCAGGTCGTACAGTTCAACCAGTTTGTCTAATGCAACAGAGGTTCTTCCTGCCTTTTGTAATTCTTCAATAACGCAATCGGGTTGCACATCAAATATTTTATAAAACGCTTCCACTCTTTCAGTAATTTGTTTTTGGGTAACTTCTCTTCGTAATACAGCTAATTCATCTACTTCAATAATTTCTATATGCCCGCCAAACGTAGCTATCTGCCGGGTGAGGTCGGTATAAATATCCAGCATACCGCTGTAATAATGCCCCATTGCACCCAGCCTGTTATGCGACATTGTATTAGCCACTTTAGCAGCTTCAACCCATTCACCAATTTCATCCCAGCATACTGCATCATTGTGAAGCATGCCGGTGATTTGGTGAAATTTGATATTGGCCCTTTTAAAAACATTTGCAATTTCAGGCACCGGGCAGGCTGAACAATAAGCCAACCATTCACCCGTCATTTTAGTGCGGTCATTCATTGCATTGAATGAATTGTAATCAATAGCAGCTTCTGGAGAAAGGTTCAAAATAATAACCGGCACTTTGGCCCTTTGCACTACTGGAAGAACTGTTGAAGACAAAGCATATGTTGTTACGTATAGAAAAATAATATCCACATCGGCCCGTCTGAATTGATGGCCTGCTTCCATTGCTTTTTGTGATGTATCAATCAACCCAAGATTAATTACTTCCACCTGATAATTTTTTATCTTACCGGCAACTATTTCCACATAGTCTCCTAATCTTTCTTTCAGCCCGTCAAACTGTTCCCAATATGCTTCAAGGCCAATTCCGAAAAGACCAACTTTTAATAAGGTATTGTATTTAACCATATAATTTTATGTTACTATTTTATGTTTATCCAAAATACTGCTTTAAGTTAAACATCTATCTGGTAAACCACCTAATTATTGTCGTTTAATGCTATGCGTTCTTTATAAACCCTTAACCAACGGCATCAAACAATTTTCATTGCTTTCAACAATTGAATAAACCGCATTGCCATCATCATAAATACCACGGCAGGCCAAGCAATAACAGGCACATTCTTTTTGGCAGGGCGGCAATGTGCCCCAACAAAATAAAACTTATCGCACCCGATATTGTTAAGCGACCTTTTGTGATTGATTTTATAATACTGCCTGTTACTATCAAAATTGTGTTTTAAAAGTAATATAGAAAGATGATAAAACTGCTTTTAGTATCATCTGCCTAATAGCTAAGGCTGTTTTTTCTATAAAGATGCTTTCGACATGAGCCTAAAAGGCTCTTCAACCTGTTGTTTGTAAATGGCCAAAATCAGTTATGATAACAGTATCTGCAATCTGGCTATATTTTAATGTTACACGTCACTTATCAACCTTTATCAGATTGATTAAATTCAATTTTTCATGACTTGCATTTTATGCAATTCCAGGTTTTACGTTTATTAAAAAATATGCATGAATTGTCACGGCATAAAGCCGTGGCAATTCAATAATACAAGCTGGTTTTAAGCAGATGAATGCGATGTGAATCCGTGTAACGATGGCATAAAGTGATACCTTATAAATTTTCAATCTTCACTTACTGTATTGCTTTATTTTATTGACCTCCAATTTCTACCACCGCAACAGCAAAAGGTTCAAGTATAATTATTCCGTTTATTATATTGGCTTTGGCAGGAGGGTTTTCGCCGGTAGTTATGTCTACATAACTAATTTTAGCGGTGGTAATTTCTTTAGGCATTTTTACTTCTACCCGTGTATTTTTTTTGTTGAGGAGCAAAATTCTTTTCCCCGCTGATCCTGCAAATCCCTGAGCTTCCACACCTGGTACTCCTACATCTGTTTTTACGAGTTTATCACCGGGACGAAAGTTGTCTCTCAACAATTTCAAAACCCAGTACCTTGCATTTGGTTTTCCGTTTTCCCAGTTCACCATACTTACGTCAGGAAACTGGGTTGGATAACCAACCAGTTGGGATTCGCCTACCACATCAATTCCGATCTTTGTCAATTCAACAAAAACGTGGGCATACATGGCACCTGCCAGGTTCCAATAATT
>JAYUBR010001284.1:0-3022 GCA_043740775.1 Ferruginibacter sp.
GCTGTGTATGGCTTCCATAACAATTTTGCCAGCAGAAATTTTTGTATGGATGGATGTACATACTCAAAGGTTATGCCCTGAGTGTAGTATTCATCTGTCCTGGTAAAATAATCATTGTCGTAATGAAACCGGAAGTAGCTGTTGTGATTGATGTTTCTAAAAGTAGAACTGTTATCTACCAGTTGCGCTTTTGCAACACAGCAAAGGAAAATAAATAAAATAAAACAGGCTGTTTTTAAAGGTAATTTTTTCACAAAATGATGTACGGATAAAACCGCCAGGCAGATGTGAATGCTCTTTTTTCCGGACCGACAAATGGCCCTGATTGTTTTGTTGATTAGGCGTATGACAATTGTAAAGTTTTATTCTTTGAAATTTTTGCTGTCAAAATCCTATTGACACTAAACAATAAAACTGACATAGTTTTACATTTTCGAGGAACAACATAATGGAAGCAATTATTTTTAGAGATCTATTTTGAGCACTCAGTTATCTACCCGCTTTTTTTAAAATGCTTTGCTTCCGTGGTCGGTGTCCTCACCAATGCTACTTCCGGTTAAATACTTCACTAAAATTTAAAAGGTACTTCATTAAGTAAATTTTATCCGAGCTGCCTTTGATCATATTAAAGGCAGTGTTCGGTGACACCGGCCACGGGAGCAAACCAGCTCATGTTGTGCGTTCGTGCTTTTCATCTTATAAGTCAAACTCATCTTACCCATAAATGCCGTGTACCTTACGATGTCGGTGAACAGGCTAAGAGCAAGCTGGGGGGGATTGTTCTGCCATAATATTAAAAATAATCTAATCCGCAGGCAAATTCATTTTTTTCAAAAAAGCAATATGCCGCGGATCACCTTCCAGATTTTTCAATAAGGGATCACCTTTAAGAAAAACTAACCATCCGTCTTTCTTTTGATATGCTTTGTCTAACCAAATAAAAGCCTGGTCTTTTTCGCCACGGTACGCATAAAGTTCTGCTAAAAGATAATTCCATTCATTTTGAAATTTGTCAGTAAAATTTTTTAGCGCTTCATCAGCTTCTTTTATTCTACCAAGTGCATAGTAGGCAAGGGCCAATCCAAAAGTTCTGAAAACTTCCAGGTTTTCCTGTTGCATTTCCTTCAAAGCCATTTCCGGCTTCCCTGATAATAAATAATTTCTGCCCAAATACATATGGGCCCTTTGAAACTGTGAATTAATTTCCAGGGTTTTTTTAAAATATGCAATTGCTTCATCCGGCCGGCCGGCATGAGTGAGGATATTGCCAAGATTTAATTGGTAAAGTGGTTTCAGCGGATCTATCTCTATACTTTTTTTATTGAAATTTATAGCCTCATCCCAACGGCCAACTGCAAAATACCCGTTGGCCAAACTAAATAAAATCTCAGGATTCTGTGGTTCGAGACTTAACGCTTTTTGATAAGTTTCTTCTGCACCCTTCCAATCAAAATCCATGTACAGTTTCAGATCACCTAATTCGCCATAACCGATTGCAAGATTTTTATTAAGTGCTATGGCTTTCATAGCAGCCTGCTTTGCTTTTTCACGACCTATTTTCCGATCAATATAATTTTGCCAAGCTTGTCTTGAAATAGCATTGGCCAGTTTCCCCCATGCAAGAGCGTCGGTGGTGTCGATGGCCAAAGCCTGGTTATAAAAATCCACCGCTTTAGCAACATTGTCTTTGTCCAGTTTATCGTAAAAAAAATTTCCTTGCAGTATAAGATTATAGGCTTCTATATTGCCGGTACCGGCAATATTTACTGAAGGAACTTCAAGGAGTTTAAGTTTCAACTGTAGTACCACAGCCTGTGCTATTTCATCCTGTAATTTAAAAATACCTTTTAAATCACGGTCATATGTTTCACTCCATATGTGAGCGCCATCTGTTGCTTTAATCAACTGTGCTGTTACTCGAATTTTATTTCCATCTTTGCGTACGCTGCCTTCCAGCAAATGAGACACCCCCAGTTTTTCAGCAATGGTTCGCAGGTCTTCATTCTTTCCTTTGAAGTAGAAGGAAGAAGTACGGCCAATCACTTTTAGCTCCGGAATTTTTGCAAGGAGATTGAGCAGTTCTTCACTCAGCCCGTCGCTGAAATATTCCTGGTCTTTCCCTGCACTCATATCAACAAAAGGAAGAACGGCTATAGATCTGTCAATCTTTTCTTCAACTTTTGACGAGGTGTTTTCTTTTGATGGTTTTTGAAAACTATTATAGATAAAGTAGCCTGCTGTAAGAATTATAATTGCAGCAATAAAGAATACTACTGATTTTTGATACTTAAAAAATTTGTTTTCAGTTGATGAAATGACAGGTTTGATAGTTACAACACCTTCCATTTTTACCTGATAAATGCGAACTGGCTCTTTTACATTTTTAAGATGCACCACTCTCACAAACTCGGTATTGATATCATTTTTATTGGAAACATTGTTATGAACAGACTCAGAAATCCAGACTCCACCAGGTGTTGCCAATGCCTGTATCCGGGCAGCAATATTTACTCCATCACCAAAAACATCATCGTTTTCAAAAACTACTTCGCCCAAATGAATACCGATACGTAACTGAAAATCTTTTGCATCATTACAGGCCTGCTGAATTTTTATAGCTGCATTTACAGCATCGGAAACAGTATTGAAGCTTAACATCACTCCATCACCTAATTCCTTTATCCAGCGACCATTGAATTGTTCGATAACGGATTTTTGCAATAACCTGTTTTTGGTAAGAATTGTAAAAGCTTTTTGTTCGTCATTTCCCATCAACGCTGTGTACCCGACAATATCGGTAAACATGATGGCGGCGAGCTGGCGGGTTTGAGACATTCTTAAGTTTGAAATAAAAGAAAGGCTGATTCACTTTTTTGCAGATATTATCACCAGTCTAAAGCTACAAAAATTTTAAGATTAATTTGCTTACATACAACAGCCTGGAGTTATCCTGCCACCAAAAAATAAGTTGACTTGCTGTTTGGAGACTAATCTTTGGACACTAATCTTTGGACACCGGTGC
>JAYUBR010001285.1:0-3011 GCA_043740775.1 Ferruginibacter sp.
ATTTATACACTATATTGAACAATTAACTACAGTCCATTGCTCCGCTTGAATAATGGGTGGATCTAATTTTTAAATATCTCTCGTTTAAAAAAATTTCTAAGAATACGATTCTGAGACATGAGGGTTCCATCGTGAAGGAATTATATTTTGTTAACAAAGGCTGCTTACGAACCTTTTATGTAGATAAAAAAAGCAGGGAATGCACTTGTACTATCGCCTTCGAAAATACTTATTGTTGGGCAATCAATTTTTTAAACGATCTGCCGCTTCACGAATACATCGAAGCGCTTGAAGATTCGGAATTATTAATTTTTACAAAAGAGAAATTCAATTTTCTCACGGTTAATAGTCCAGGCTTTAGAAATGTATACCTGCATACCTTAGAAAGAATAGCCCTCATTTATGCCTCTCAAGTACAGACGTTAATAACCCTGTATGCCAAAGAAAGATACGATAACCTGCTTTTAAACCGGCCGGAAATAATTTTAACCTTATCCAATAAAGTTGTTGCCTCTTTCTTAGGCATCACAGAAATATCACACCAGTCGCCAATACCGATGCCGCTTAAATGGGCATGACTAAACCCCGCAATACTATCGCTGCTGTAATGATAACCGCTGCACCATACCAAAAGGCACCGATGCGCCGGGATAAGTGTGTCCGTGCCCTCCGGTACTGATGAAGGGATCTACATATTTAATGAGTTGTTGTGCCTGCATGTGGTTAAAAAAAAGGCAACAACAACACAGCAGAAAAAAGATTTTTTTACGTTGGTTTTACCATGAAAAAATAAATAACACATAGAGAATTATCTGACTAAAAAATTAAATTACCTGGCATACAGTAAGCATTCGTTCCTACTTTCTGATCTTGCTGCCGATGGCCGCATAGTACAAAATAAACAGGTAGATTGGTATTAAAATAGCATACGCATGCTGCGGACTCAACACATCCGCCAGGCGGCCATAAATCAATGGAAGTACCGCCCCGCCTGCAATTGCCATAATCAGCAAGGAAGAACCCATTTTTGTAAAACGGCCCAGGTCGGCAATTGCCAGCGGCCATATTGCAGGCCACATTAAAGAATTGGCAAGCCCCAGTAAAGCGATGAATAAAACGGAAGTATATCCTGATGTAAGAATGGCTATGATAGAAAAAACAACACCAGTGATAGCTGAAAACTTTAATGCGGTGCCTTGTTTAAGGTACTTTGGAATGGCAATGATGCCAACGATATATCCCACTATCATAGCGATCAATGTACAGGTAGTGAAAAATTTGGCAGTTGATAAAGGAATTCCTTGTGATGCACCATAACTGATGATGGTATCCCCTGCCAGTACTTCTGCACCCACGTATAAAAATAAGGTAAGTACTCCCAGCATCAGGTGCGGAAAATCGAACACACTTGTTTTGTTGGTGTTGGCTTTTGCCACGGCTTCATCTTCATGTTCTGTATCTATTTCAGGAAGGTGGGAAAAGTTGATTGCTATTGCAAGAATGACCAGCACCACGATAATGCATATGTACGGAAGAATCACTCTTGATGCAAGTTCATTTAACTGTATTGCCTTTTCTGGGGCAGTCATAGTTAGTAACCGTTCTTTTAAAGCATCCGCATTTTTCAGCGTGATTGCGCCCAGTACAATCGGCGCAATGGAACCGGCCACTTTGTTACAGATGCCCATGATGCTGATTCTTTTTGCAGCGCTTTCCCTCGGGCCAATGATGGTGATATATGGATTGGATGCGGTTTGCAAAATGGCCAGTCCTGCTCCCTGCACAAACAACCCGAGTAAAAATAAACTATAGGTTCTTGTCATTGCTGCCGGAATAAATATCAATGCACCGACTGCCATCACTCCCAGACCTACTGCCATTCCTCTTTTAAAACCGGTAGCTTTTAAAACCCTTGCAGACGGAATGGCCATGACAAAGTAAGAAATGTAAAAAGCAAATGCCACGAGATACGATTCAAAATTATTGAGCTCACAGGCAATTTTGAGGTACGGAATCAACACCGAATTTAACCAGGTGATAAACCCAAAAATAAAAAACAGTGAACCGATGATAATGATCGGGCCGTTACTTTTTCCCGGCGAAGCAAGGTTATTTGAAGGTGTGTTCAGGGTTGCTGTTTCAGCCATTTTTTTTGTTTTAGTATGCAGTTATAAAATTGGTGTAAAAACATTTTCAAAAAGTCAGGGGAAAGTACCCGTTAAAGATAGGAAAGCTTAACGGATGTTCTGATGGCAAACGCTTGTCTAATTTATTATTGTAGAATCGTGAAGTTTTACAATCCGGCGCCTGCCTGCTGGATGACATTGAGGCGGCATTTAAAGAAACCGCCAACAGTAGATTACAAAGCAGCACCAGTCTGGAAACAGGGCATGGCCGTATAAAAAAAAGGACATGTGATGTAATCACTGATACAGACTGGCTTTGCAACCGGCAACAATGGAAAGCATTAAAAAGCCTGATACGCATAAAGCAGAACGGACAAACAAAGCAAGCGGCGAAAAACAATAGGTGTGCAGATACTACATCAGCAGTATCCTGCCGGATGCAGCAGCAATGCTAAACATTACCCGTCAGCATTGGGGAGTGGAAAATAAATTGCATTGGATGCTTGATGTAAACTTTGGCGAAGATGCCAGTCCGAAAAGAGCAGGCAATACAGCACAAAATTTTTCTGTCACCAACCGCATTGCATTAAACCTGCTACAAAATAAAAAAACAAAAAAGCTAAGCATAAAAAGAAGCGGCTCGCCGCAGGATGGCAACATGACTATCTGGAAAAAATATTATTTGGATAAATTTAGATGCGTTTGCCCTGGCCAAAGAGCCCGTTCCAATAAAAAAAATCTTTTTGCATTATCAAACCTAAGTCTTTTAAATGATTGATCGTACATTTACTGGAGTTTACCCAAAAAATCCTAACTATTTTATGGGATGTTGATTGGATACGGGTTTTAAAGGAATTGCAAGTGTAAGGCTACATTTTTTTTAAA
>JAYUBR010001286.1:0-3008 GCA_043740775.1 Ferruginibacter sp.
CGGCCAGATAAGCCTTTACCTACATACAATAATTATTTTATAGGCAACGATAAAAGCAAATGGAAAGGTGGTTGCAAAATTTATCAGGGGGTTACCTACACCAATATTTATCATAGTATTGATGTAAGATATTATACAGATGCCGGTACTTTAAAATATGATTTGATTGTTCACCCCGGAGGCAATGTGAACGACATTGCATTGAAGTATGATGGAGTAGATAAACTGGAAGTAAAAAATAAGGAACTGGTTATAAGCACTTCGGTTGGTGAAGTAAAAGAATTATATCCCTACTCTTACCAGGTTGAAACAGCGGGCAGAACAAACGTGGATTGTAAATATGTGGTAAAGGATAATGTAGTAAAATTTAAAGTAAAAAATTATTCTCCCGATGCCACGCTGATTATTGACCCAACATTAATCTTTAGTTCCTTTACAGGAAGCACTACAGATAATTGGGGATATACAGCGACCCCGGGCCCTGATGGAAGTTTGTTTGCAGGAGGTATTTCTTTTGGTTCAGGATATCCAACATCAACAGGAGCTTTTGATCAAACTTTTAACGGTGGCTCACAGGAAGATGCCAATGGCCCCTATGATATTGCTATTATTAAATTTTCACCCGATGGGATTAACCGGATGTATGCTACCTATTTGGGCGGGGCAAAAGCCAATGAACAGCCACACAGTATGATTTGTGACGGACAAGGAAATTTGATTGTGGCAGGAAGAACAACTTCTTCTGATTATCCAACAACAACCCCTTTTATAGGTACACCAGGCGGGTATGATATTGTGGTTACCAAATTTAATGCAACCGGCACTGCTTTAATTGGTTCTATTAAAGTGGGTGGCAGCGGGGATGACGGCGTTAATATCCGACCCAAATATTCACCATTGATAGGGGCGCCTAATGGTCAGACAGATGGTGCTTTTGAAACAAGAAGAAATTATGGAGATGATGCCAGAAGCGAAGTGATCCTGGATGGGGGAGGCAATATTTACCTGGCATCCTGTACACAGTCGGAAGATTTTCCAGTTACCACCGGAGTGCTTCAAAGTAAATATGGTGGCGGAAGGCAGGATGGCGTTGTGATGAAATTTACCCCAAATCTTTCAGGCATAATATTCAGCACTTTTTTTGGCGGAGAGGGCAGTGATGCATGCTTTGTATTGTCTATCAATCCGGCCACGGGAAATTTATATGTTGCCGGTGGTACCACCAGTACAAAACTTTCGGGTATTATTGCTGGATCTCCCACTGAACCAGGGCTTGGTATTACTAACCAGGGTGGAGCAACCGATGGGTTTGTAACTGAAATTACAACCGATGGATCTTCTATTATAAAAACTATTTTCGCAGGCACCAGCGGCAATGACCTGGTTTATGGAATTCAGTTTGATAAATTTGGATTTCCTTATATTATGGGTGCTACTACGGGCAACTGGCCTGTTAAAAATGCAGCTTATAGTAATGCCGGTGCAAAACAGTTTATTGCTAAATTAAAACCCGATCTTTCAACTTATATCTATTCAACGGTTTTTGGAACCAACTCCACCATACCCAATATTTCACCCGTTGCTTTTTTAGTTGACAGATGTCAGAACGTATATGTATCTGGCTGGGGGGGCAAATTCAATAATGACCGGCAATATCCATGTGCAGGAACGCGGGGAATGCCGGTTACTTCCAATGCACTCAAATCCAGCAGTGATGGCGGTGATTTTTACTTTTTTGTATTGGAAAAAGATGCCAAAAGCCAGTTATTCGGCAGTTTTTTCGGACAATCAGGCGGCTTCGATGACCATGTAGACGGAGGGACAAGCCGGTTTGATGCCAACGGAATTATTTACCAGGCCATTTGTGCCAATTGCGGCGGCCCACGTACAGCAGGATTTTTTCCTACCACTCCGGGTGTGTGGGCACCTGTAAACGGATCTTCCAATTGCAACGAAGCAGCGGTTAAAATAGAAATGAATTTTGGTGGCATCGGTGCCAGTATAAAAGCTACAATCAATGGCGTGATTGATACCGTTGGCTGTGTGCCGCTTACCATCAAGTTTACAGATACCCTTGCAAAAGGGAAAATGTACATCTGGGATTATGGTGATATCAACAGTCCTAAAAAAGATACAACCTATGCACCTGATAATTCAACCACTCATACATATACTAAAGTGGGTATTTACAGGCTGATGCTGGTTTCTATTGATTCCACCACCTGTAATATATCAGATACGGCCTATACCCATGTTAAGGTGGGTAATAATGAAGTCCATCCGGATTTTATTGCAACCAAAATTCCACCTTGTACTAATCTTTCTTACACCTTTACCAACACAACTACAGCAACTATACCTGTATATAAACCTACCAGTTTTTTATGGGATTTTGGAGATGGAACGGCTCCGGTAAGATCCGGTTTTGGTAATCAGCAACATACTTATACATCAGTTGGTACCTATAATGTGCGGCTGGTCGTGGATGATACTGTTTTTTGCAATGCGCCTGATTCTGTTGTAAAGCAGGTGCGCCTGGCCGTTACCGTTAAGGCGCAGTTTGAAACTCCTGCAAAAGGGTGTAAGCCTTACTATGCCTTATTCAATAATACCTCCCTGGGTGGCACCGGTTTTAAATGGTTTTTTGGCGATGGCACCACTTCAACAGATGTTAATCCGGTTCATTTGTATGCAAATGCAGGTACATACACTATCAGGTTAATTGCCAGTGATACTTCTACCTGTAATAAAATAGATTCAACGGGTTTTAGCATCACGGTGTATGAAATTCCTACAGCAAAATTCAGTGCATCACCCAATCCTGCACCGGACAATACACCGGTAAAATTTACAAATCTTTCTATTGGCGCAACCAGTTATATATGGACATTTAGTGAAGGACAAACATCTACCGAAACTAACCCGCTGTACCAGTTTTTAGCTACCGGTACATATAATGTATGCCTGCAGGCGATTAATCCTGCCGGCTGTATTGATACTTTTTGTAT
>JAYUBR010001287.1:0-3005 GCA_043740775.1 Ferruginibacter sp.
GTTCCGTATCGGGTGAAAAATTCAACTATTGTCATAACTAAGTATTTTAGGTAAAGTTAGCTAAATTAATTAGTTATTCCAAATGACGGATAGTCATTAGTTATTAATAATATCAGCGAAATCAAAGTTCGATTTCCTTTGAACTACAAAGAAAAGAACCCTTGAAAATCAAAGGTTCAAAAAAGAGACGGAGAGTAAGCGATTCGCCCCGAAAATCGGGATGATACAGTTTCCCATATACACACTTTCTCCCGATGCATCAGGATTTCTTCAACCACCCGGATAACTCATCATTTATACCTTTACTGTAAATCCCAGCTAAACTGACCCCCTTGCGCCATTTCAAATTGACCCCCTCAAAAACGATTTCAAAAAAGTTCTTCAAAAAGCCTGCTGAGGTGTATTAAAAAATAGATAAAAGAACTGCTGTTTTGTAAAACAAAAATAGTGATTAATTTTTGCCCATTGGTTTTATAAAAATGATTCCATTATTACTGCGTTTCCTTTTTGTTTTTTTCTTAAAGATTCACCGTAAAGTTCTATTCGTATGGATTGGTGAACAATCCTGTCGAGTATAGCATCGGCAAGTGTTTTTTCGCCGATTACTTCATGCCATTTTTTTACGGGTACCTGTGCGGTGATGATGGTAGATCTTTTGCCGTGGCGGTCTTCAATGATGTCTAACAGCAAGGCCCTGCTGCCGGCATCGAAGGGCTGTACACCAAAATCATCTAATATTAAAGCATCCTGTTTTTCTATTTTAGATAGTTCTTTTAAATGAGCGCCATCGGCCTTGGCCATTTTTAAATGCGACATTAATTTTGCCGTGTTGGTATATAAAACTTTATACCCTAACAGGCAGGCATGCTGACCAAGGGCAGATGCCAAAAAACTTTTACCTGTACCGGTGCTGCCGGTGATAAAAAGGTCTTCGCCTTTTTTTATAAAATCGCAGGTAGATAAACGTTGCACTATGTTTTTATCTAATCCACGCTGTTCGGTATAATCCAATTGCTCGATACTGGCACTGTAACGGAAGTTGGCATTCTTAAGCCCTCTTTGTACGCTTCGGTGCTGGCGGTCATCCCATTCGCTTTGTACCAGATGATGCACCAGTTCATCATTGGTAAAGGTTTGTGTTTGTACGTCGGGTTCAATACTGGCTTTAAAAGCCTGGTGCATTCCCAACAGCCGCATACGGTTCATTTTTTCTAAACTTTCTTTGTTCATTTTTTAATTTTTATTTGATTAATAATGGTTGATGTTTTTTAGTTCTGTTTTATTGATAGTAATCTTCTCCACGGATATTATCGTGCAGGGGCATGTTGTTATCTGTACCTGAAGGTTTATGTTCTTCTTCTAATGGAATAAAATCTGCCTTTGATTTTAATATGCGTTCGATGATACCAAAGTTGTACACGTTAAAACTATCAGCCCGTTTGCAGGCATTGATAAGCCTTGTTTCCCCCACTCGTTTTTTATAATTGATAATACCCTGGCAGGCCCTGTAATTTTTTTCAGGGTACTCATTGCGGGATAATACTTTTTTGATGTACTCCATTACTGCTGCACCAATAAGGGCAGCATCAGCAATAAATTTTTCAGGATTCCATTCTGTAGGGTATTTGTGCCAGGAAGCAAGATGGTCTTCGTTTTGTATGTATTTGTCTTTACCAAAACTTCTTACATGAACAGCAATCAATTCATGTTCACTAAAGGCTTCCACCTTTGTACGGTTGTACATCAGCTTAATTTTTTTACCAATAAATTTATAAGGGATACTGTAGTACCGGTGATCTACTGTTACAAAACCTGTTTTACCAACCGTTGCTGTTTTGGTGGCCATGGGATCATAGGGATATTTGTTCAGGGGTTTTAAAACATTTTTTTCCAATGCATCAAACTGTTGCTGCCTGCTGTAACCGCATCCGGTAAGCAACGTATTATTATGTGTTTGTAAATAAATAAGAATGTCTGCGTTCAGCGTTGCTAAACTGGTATAAACTTTCTCATCTATGTTAGTAAAGATGCTGGTGTAGATGATTTTTACAGCCCCTTCCACCAGCGCTTTGTCTTTAGGTTTATACACCCTTGCCGGAAAAACATACGTGTTGTAATGGGCTGCAAATGCAGCAAAGCTGTCATTGAGTTCTGATTCATAACGGCCGGCTTTCTTTACCGCTGATTTTAAATTATCCGGCACAATAGCTTCGGGTACGCCGCCATAAAAATGCAGGGCAAGTTCACAGGCCAATATAAAATCTTCTTTCTTTTGCGAAGCAACTGCCGTTACATAAGTAAGCTGGCTGCAGCCCAGGATGGCTACAAATACCTCTACATCCTGTACTTCGCCAGTATCTTTATCTACAATCTGTAACTTCTTTCCTGTAAAATCAATAAAGAGTTTATCACCAACTTTATGCGGCACACGCATGGAAGGTTTACCCATTCCCATATAAGCATTTAAGCGTACCAGAAAGGCAGAGTGTTTATACCCTTCGGGACATTGGCGTATGTAATCGGCATAAACCATTTGCTTGGTTACCCCACGCTTCTTCAACTTTACTGTAAGCTCCGGCAGCAAAGCTTCTAAATCTATTACACGGCTACTTTCTGTTTTTGGTTTTTGAATTAAAAAAGCTGTAGCCAGTTGCCCATCACTCATTGATTCTACACGTTCAATAGTAAGGCGCAACTCAATAAATTGTAACAAATACTTCTTCACCGTATTGCGTGCAATGCCTGTTGTTTTGCTCATAAACTTACTACCTCTTCCATCTGCATAAAGGCGTAATATTTGTCTGATTTTAAACATGTCAATTGTTTTGTTGGACATAAATTATCTGGGTTTGTTTTGAATAAAACAACCGATATTTATCCTACAAAAAACAACTGCTCTTTTATCCCATTTTTTAGGGGGTCCAATATGCTTGCAGGCAACGATAGGGCTTGGCGTTGTTGGGGGATTTGAAAAACGTCCGCCCAGAACCGCTGCTGATGCTTTG
>JAYUBR010001288.1:0-3004 GCA_043740775.1 Ferruginibacter sp.
TGAATCCTGAATTGAAATCATTTGATAGGTGGCTGTCAGAAAATGCAACCCGTATTCCGCTTACTTAAAAGTTTTTATTGACGGATAAAAAAATAAAAAAGGGGTAACAAAGCGGGCATTTATTTAAAACCACCAAACAGCAACCTGTTTAAAAAAGGATATCCCCAAAAGGGGGACATCGGCGCCTATACTATGAAATTGCTTATTATTATATCTATTTTGTGTTGCAACATGCTTTGTGCCTGTTTGCTGATGCAAAATTGCAGTAAATACACACCCGCATTTTTATATATCGGTTAACGGGTGAAATGTTTAGATGAAATGCTTCGATTGTGCCAGTAGTACCTATGGCAAGTTCAGGGCAGGCTTCGCAATTAGGCAGCAGAGCCTGGTATACATGCAAGGGAACGTCCCGCATGGCAGCAGTAATAAGTAATACAAGTGGAATGCTTCAGCGCATGCACTGCCTCATTCCTATCAGCCAAGCCCCCGGTTATTGTTTTTAAATTCCTCTACATCGGTATGATTGTATAAATAGGGGCCACCGTTAAACTGGCTCCCGGGCAAAAGCTCTTTTTTTCGCCAGTTGCCCAGTACCCTCACAGTGGTACGAAACATGCGGGCTACCTCGGCAGAGGTATAATAAATGTTGGATAATGGTTTGGAATGTTTTACAGGTTTTGGTTTGCGGATATACCGGCGTTTCTTTTTAGCCATGGGTTATTGTTTAAAAGGGTTGAACAATTCATCCTTGTGGCGGGGAGGCTTACGAACTATAAATAAAAATAATTTTTTTTACTTATGCAAATTTTTGCATACTTATTTTTTATAACATAGCAATAATAGCATTAAAAAGCGAAAAAAAAGAGATGCCAGCTTACTGTAAGTGCCATCTCTTGTTGGGATCATTAGCAGTGGTTTATTGCACAAACTGGCTTGCAACGGGGCTGTAGGCAATTTGCTGCCTGCTGCCGGTTACCGCAACCCTTACCCAGTATTGCTTGCCGGCCTGCAGGTTGGTAAAAGTAAACTTGCTGGTGGTGGAGTGTGAGCTGGTCCATACGGTGGTTTCGGTAGGAAGTTCCGCAGTAATTTCATGTAGGTAGCCCGTACCGCCCTTTACCGTTTTTACCTGGGCCACCATGGTGCCGGAGCTGATGCCATTGCTCAGCGTAACATTGCCGGGGTTGTCAATGTAGCGGGGTTCCGGGTCTTTGGTAAGCGAAAAGCCGCTGCTTGTAAGCATGGTAAGGCTGCCGTTGCTAACGTTCATCACGTACAGGCCTAACTGGCCCAGCAACAGTTCCAGTTCTTCCCGGCTTTCATTTTTTTCGGCCACGTTATTTTTACCAAGGTCCTTTGCAGCCAGCAGCCCATTGCTGTAGCGGGTAACAGCCGTTTGCAAATCTGCCAGCACCGGGTTGGGTGAAGGAAAATTTGCATTGCCCGCAATGCCGACATTCACAATGTACTGCGCCTTTGTTTCAAAATCGGCATCGGAAAACTTTGAAAAGCTGGTACTGATTTTTAAAATCTTCATAAAAATGGAATTTTAATTGTTTCCACAATAGCGTGGAAGCAGCCTAAAACAACGCGGTTTTATTTTTATTGCATCAATGTCACTGATTGCAGGTAAATGCAGCAAATTACTATGCGGAGGTTGGGCAATCAACCCGAAAACCCGGATTGAAACGGTTGAAAAATGGCCGGCAACGCAAACATAAAGGCCCCTTTTTTACAGCATATAGGCGAAAACGGGCGGAATGGTAACGCAGACAGCTTGTGATTTGTAGCAGTTCCACAGGTTTTAGCCGGTTTCCCGCTGGTTTTTGGCACACAACCCACAAAAAAAAAGTTTTATACATGGAAAGACTTTTTTTACATATAGAAATGCGCTGTTTCCATTTAGAAAAGCTTTATTTCCCCACCGCAATAAAATTTTTCCATATGGAAAAATTAAAAAACCATATAACAACAAATATTTTCTATACAGAAAAATCTTTTTTCCATATGGAAATGCCGCATTGCTATATGGAAAACTTTTTTTACCGCCCGGAAATGGCTAACATTTAGCAGGAAATTGGGCAGTGATCGTGTAAAATTATAAAAGCCGGGCTATTTGCCGGAACCTCCTGGTGCGAAGGTTGCTGCAAAAGGTGTCAGCTCTGTCGCGGAGTGCTGTAAAGTGTGGCAGTCACAAAGTGGCAACTGATCCGGTTTACAAAACACCTGGCGCCGAAACCAATAAAAGAAAAATCCTGAAAGCACAATTTACTAATCTATTTAGTATATTTATCCTCTAAATAATTTTGCCGACGTGTTATATCAATGGCGTACAAGTAAGCCTGGAAACATATATCCGTTATAAGCAAAACAGAAGCAATTACAGGAGCTAACGGCAGCCAAACTATTTAACCAGCCAGCCAAAAGATGTTTCGACTATACGGAATGGCCCTTCATCCGCATAGATGGCCACGGCGACTGGGATGCTGTGCACATGGAATGGGGCATCATTCCGCCATGGATCAAAAACCGGCAGGAGGCCACACAGTTCCGGTATATGTATCCTAACTACAATGCCATCGGTGCCGGACTGTTTGATAAAAAGAGTTTTGCTACCCCGGCCCGCAAGTACCGCTGCCTGGTGCCCAGTACCGGGTTTTACGAATACATGCATGTGTCAAAGATTGGTAAAAAAGGGCAGCCATTAAAAGCGGTTGACAAAATCCCGTTTTTTATTACCGTTCCCGGCCAGCCGGTATTTTTTATGGCGGGTATTTATTCGCCCTGGTTCGATCATGAAAAGGATGACTGGATCAATACCTTTGCCTTGCTCACTGCTGATGCCGGGCCGCTGATGGCACAGGTACCCAATATAAAAAAAAGACAGCCCACCATACTGCCGCTCCCCCTTGCCGAAAGATGGACCGACAAGGATTTAACAGACCAGGAAATTACGGATATCGGCAGCCACCAGTTTGACAATGCCCTGCTGAAAGTGCAT
>JAYUBR010001289.1:0-2984 GCA_043740775.1 Ferruginibacter sp.
TCATTTTGAAAATTTTTAAAATGAAAAATGGGTTTAGGGTTTTTGTTAAGATACTGTAAATCCCAGCTAAACTGACCCCCCTTCGCCATTTCAAATTGACCCCCTAAAAAACGATTTCAAAAAGATCCTAAAAAAATCCTGGTGAAGAGGACTAAAAAGTAGATAAAGAACTGTTGTTTTGAAGACTAAAAATAGTGATTAATTTCTGTCCTTGTGTTTATAATAATGTTTCTATTGTTTCTGCTTTTACTCTTTGTTTTTTTCTTAAAGATTCACCATATAATTCTATTCGTATAGATTGATGAACAATCCGGTCGAGTATTGCATCAGCAAGTGTTTTTTCTCCGATTACTTCGTGCCATTTTTTTACTGGCACCTGTGCGGTTATTATGGTGGAGTGCTTGCCGTGGCGGTCTTCGATGATATCCAGTAGTAAGGATCTGCTGCCTGCATCGAAGGGTTGTACACCAAAGTCATCTAAGATTAAAACATCCTGTTTTTCTATTCTGGAAAGTTCTTTTAAATGAGCACCATCGGCTTTAGCCATTTTTAAATGCGACATTAATTTTGCAGTGTTGGTATACAAAACCTTATACCCTAATAAACATGCTTGCTGGCCAAGCGCAGATGCTAAAAAACTTTTACCTGTTCCAGTACTGCCGGTAATAAAAAGATCCTCTCCCTTTTTTATAAAATCACAAGCGGATAAACGCTGCACCAGGTTTTTATCTAATCCCCGCTCACCAGTATAATCTAATTGCTCTATGCTTGCACTGTAGCGGAAGTTGGCGTTCTTAAGCCCTCTTCGTACTGCCCGGTACTGCCTGTCATCCCACTCACTTTGCACCAGGTGATGCACCAGTTCATCATTAGTAAATTGCAGCTGGCTTTGATCAGCTTCCATACTGACTTTATATGCCTGGTGCATACCAAATAAGCGCATATGGCTCATCCTCTCTAAACTTTGTTTGTTCATTGTTGTAATTTTTATTTGATTAATAATAGTTGCCGTTTTTTATTTCGTTGTTTTATTGGTAATAATCTTCTCCCCGGATATTATCATGCAGTGGCATGTCGTTATCGCCGCCGGGAGATTGCTGTTCATCTTCCAATGGAATAAAATCTGCTTTTGATTTTAATATGCGCTCTATAATTCCAAAATTGTATACATTAAAACTATCGGCTCTTCTGCAAGCGTTGATGAGCCTTGTTTCACCCACCCGTTTTTTGTAATTGATAATACCCTGGCAAGCCCTGTAATTTTTTTCGGGGTACTCGTTTCTGGATAATACTTTTTGGATGTACACTACCACTGCTTCTCCAATCAATGCAGCATCGGCAATAAATTTTTCGGGATTCCATTCTGTAGGGTACCTGTGCCAGGATGCAAGGTGGTCTTCGTTTTGTATGTATTTATCTTTACCAAAATAGCGAACGTGAACAGCAATTAATTCATGCTCGCTAAAGGCTTCTACTTTTGTACGGTTGTACATGAGTTTGATTTTTTTACCAATAAATTTATAAGGAATACTGTAGTAGCGGTAGTCAACAGTCACATAACCTGTTTTGCCAACCGTGGCCGTTTTGGTAGTCATAGGGTCGTAGGGATATTTGTTCAGCGGTTTTAAAACATTTTTTTCCAATGCCTCAAACTGTTGCAACCTGCTATAGTCACATCCGGTAAGTAATGTACTGTTGTGGGCCAGCAGGTAAATTAAAATGTCTTCATTGAGCGTTTCTAAACTGCTGTATACCTTTTCATCTATTTTAGTAAAGATGCTGGTGTAGATTATTTTTACAGCCCCTTCTACCAATGCTTTGTCCTTAGGCTTATAAACCCTTGCAGGAAAAACATACGTATTGTAATGAGCCGCAAATGCAGCAAAACTATCATTGAGTTCTGATTCATACCGGCCAGCTTTTTTTACCGCTGATTTTAAATTATCCGGCACAATGGCTTCGGGTACACCTCCATAAAAGTGCAGTGCCCGCTCGCAGGCCAATATAAAATCATCTTTCTTTTGAGAGGCAACTGCTGTTACATAAGTGAGCTGGCTACAACCCAGGATAGCTACAAAGACTTCTACATCCTGTACCTCGCCTGTTGCTGTATCTACTATCTGTAAACGCTTTCCGGTAAAATCAATAAAGAGTTTATCGCCCACTTTGTGGGGTACACGCATGGAAGGTTTGCTCATACCCATGTAGGTATTCAGGCGTACCAGAAAGGCAGAGTGTTTATATCCTTCGGGATGTTTGCTGATATAATCGGTATACACCATTTGTTTGGTTATACCACGTTTCTTTAACCTGGTTACCAGTTCCGGTAGCAACGCTTCCAAATCCACCGCCCTGCTATTTTCCTTTTTTGGCTTTTCAATTAAAAAAGCTTTGGCCAACTGCCCATCACTCATAGCTTCTATAAGCTCAACAGTAAGGCGTAACGTTACAAATTGCAACAGGTATTTCTTTACGGTATTACGTGCAGTACCAGTTGTCTTACTTATAAATTTACTGCCTCGCCCATCTGCATAAAGCCGCAATATTTGTCTGATTTTAAACATATCAATTGTTTTGTTGGACATAATAACCTCTCGTTTGTTTTGATTAAAACAACCGATTATTATCCTACAAAAACAACCGTACTTTTTATACCATTTTTAGGGGGTCAGTTTCAGCCGGTATCAGGGGGTCAGTTTGAAATGGCCGAAGGGGGTCAGTTTCATTTGGCGGGAGGGGGTCAATTTGAGTGGGTTTTCCACCTAAAACCCCTGTCTCGAAAATATTTAAGAAAAGATGGAATTTTATACAATAAAGTAAGTGCTCGCTGAATAACTTGACATAGTTTTTTTTAAGAACCCCAATTATGATTTATAATTTTTTCAAGCGCACTGCACAATTCGCTAAACCTGTTTGGTTTTTGCAGAAAGAAAGAAGCTCCTAATTTATTAGTTTCTTCTATCTCTTTTTTATCTGCAGTAGTG
>JAYUBR010001290.1:0-2978 GCA_043740775.1 Ferruginibacter sp.
CAAAGAAGCAAGGGGGAAAACGTCCATTGGGCATTCCCACAGTAGGTGATCGTATTGCGCAGGGCGTAGTAAAAGATTATCTGGAAACTATCGTAGAACCATTATTTCACAACAATTCATTTGGTTATCGTCCTGGTAGCAGCGCACATGATGCGTTGGCACACTGTCAGCACAATTGCATACATCATTCATGGGTAGTAGATTCAGATATCAAAGGATTCTTTGATAATTTAAGCCATGAGTGGATGATGAAAATGCTGCATTATCATATGCAGGAAAAGTGGGTGCTTCTCTACACTGAATGATGGCTGAAAGCAGGCATAGAACAAGCAGATGGCAGCATTGCAGCAAGGGCAAAAGGTATGCCGCAGGGCGGTGTTATCAGTCCGCTGTTAGCCAATCTTTATCTGCATCATGCTTTTGATCAATGGATGAGTAAGCTCTTTCCAGCCAATCCCTTTGAAGGCTATGCAGATGATATCATTGTGCATTGCAACACACAGGATGAGGCGAAGCACCTGTTAGCATCTATTCGGGAAAGGTTGGCCGGTTTTGCACTGGAATTACATCCGGAGAAAACCAAACTGGTATATTGCAAAAACTACCAACGTAAGGAAGATCATAAACATAATAGTTTCACCTTTCTAAGTTATAGTTTTCAGCCCCGGGCAATGCGCAACCATCAACGTAAGAATAAGTTTACCGTATTTAGTGCAGCTATTTGCTGTACGGCAAAGACCTTTATCCGGCAACGGCTTAAAACAGTATTCAATCCAGGAAATACGCAGGTATCCCTGGAACAAGCTGCTGTAAAGCTGAACCTAAGATAAGAGGCTGGCTGAATTACTATTGTAAATTTAATCCACGGGAAGCCATGGATGTATTTTTGTACACCAATGAATTAATTAGAAGATGGTTTGAAGAAAAGTACCGGCTAAGAAGCAAACACGCAGTACAAAAACTCTATGACAGTTATGTGCTTGCAAATACTGGCTTATTCGTTAACTGGCAAAAAGGAATCAAACGCTGACTGAATAACAAGAGCCATATGAGGGGAGACTCTCACGTAAGGTTCTGTGAGCGGCTAAAGCTGAAATGCTTTGGTCTACTCGACCCAGCAACAAATACCACACCTGCAGTAATACCCGAACGTTAGCGGTAACTTTAACTTTCAACTTTAAAATTATGAAACAACTCATACATATTTCTATTTGGTTCTTTTATATTTTATTACCTGCTTCAATAATCTCATGTAACAACAAAAAATCGACACCATCAAATGAATTAATTAAGCAACTTAATTTAAAAAGAGGAGATGTTATTTCATGCGGACCGCCGGATGCTCAATTTGGTTCCGTTGATTTTGATATGACTTGTGATGAAAAGGCAAAGAAGGAGTTTAACCTGGCAATAGAACTATTGCATTCTTTCGAGTACGATGAATCTGAAAAAGCATTTGCGAAAATAATTGATGAGACACCGGATTGCGCTATGGCTTATTGGGGTGTTGCTATGTGCAACTTTCATGCTTTATGGACGCCACCAACAGAAGCGGAACTTATAAAAGGAGCAAAAGCTATTGAAATAGCAAAATCAATAACCAAAAAATCAGCAAGAGAATCTGCTTACATAAATGCGCTTAGCTTATTCTATAAAGACTGGAATACAACAGATCATCATACCCGTTGTGCGAATTTTGAAAATGCAATGGAAAAATTACACACTTCATATCCAGATGATAAAGAAGCCGCTATATTTTATGCTTTGTCGTTAGATGCAGCCGCAGACCCAAAAGATAAAACGTATGACATGCAAAAGAAAGCAGGAGCAATATTGGAAGCATTATACAAGGTAGAACCCAATCATCCGGGTGTTATTCATTATATTATTCATACTTATGATTACCCCAAGTTAGCTGCTATGGCATTACCGGCAGCAAGAAGATATGCTGAGGTTGCTCCCTCTTCTGCCCATGCATTGCATATGCCATCACATATTTTTATAAGGTTGGGTCTTTGGGATGAATGTATTCATTCAAATCTGAAATCTATTGAAGCTGCAAAATGCTATGCAGAATCAGCAGATATTCCCGGGCATTGGGATGAAGAGCTTCATGGTCTCGATTATCTTGTTTATGCCTACTTGCAAAAAGGTGAAAACACCCTTGCTGAAAAACAGGTTGAATATTTGAATACTATCAAAAATGTTTATCCGGTAAATTTTAAAGTGGCTTATGCTTTTACAGCTATCCCTTGCCGGTATGTCCTTGAAAATAAAGAATGGAAAGAAGCTGCGGCATTAGAAAAACATCCTGCAGATTTTTCATGGAATAATTTTCCATGGCAGGAAGCTATCATTCATTTCACACGATTATTGGGCGCTGTGCATATTGAAAATTTAAATGCTGCAAAACTCGAATTGGCAAAGCTCAACCAATTGCATGACACATTGCAAAAACAAAAAGACACCTATAAATCAATGGAAGTAGCCATACAAATAAAAGCCGGTGATGCATGGATTCAGTTCGCATCAGGCGACGGGAAAGATGCTGTGAATTTGATGAAACTTGCTGCAGACATGGAAGATAGTACCGGCAAGCATCCTGTGACACCAGGAGAAGTGTTACCTGCAAGAGAATTACTGGGAGACATGTTTCTGCAAATGAATGAAAACGAAAATGCTTTGCAAGCCTATGAAGCAGTGCTTACAAAATGTCCCAATCGTTTTAATAGTTTATATGGAGCAGGTAAAGCCGCAGAAAAATCCGGAAAGGAACAAAAGACTATTTATTATTACAAGCAATTATCAGCAATAACAGGCTTAGCAAATTCTGAGAGGCAGGAACTTGTTGATGTACGAAAATTTTTGACAAAGCATTAAGTCAACTTTTTTCAGGACGGGTCAGTTCGTTATCAGCTTCGGTTCTGGCAGGAAGATTTCAATTTGGCTTTTGTTGTAACTTCAACATCAAATCAATG
>JAYUBR010001291.1:0-9691 GCA_043740775.1 Ferruginibacter sp.
TGGCACAGAAAGCTATGTTGCAGCATTACCTTACCAGTAACCGTTACCCGGATGACTATCTTTTATTGCTGAAAAAAAAGATAGCCGACCACTGGAATGTTAGCCTGGAAAATATTTTGCTGGGCGCAGGCTCCTCCGAAATTATCGGACTTACCTGTTTGCTGGTTTCGCAAACAAAGAAAAAAGTAATTACTGCCGAACCCGGTTATAAAGTGTGGAACGGCCAGGGTGAATCCTTTGGGCTGGAGTTTGAAAGGATATCCTTAACCAATGAAAGGATCGTAGATCTGCCAGCTATGCAAGCTGCTGCAACTGATGAAACGGCGATGGTGTATATCTGCAACCCCAACAATCCCACCGGAACATTTACCACAGTAAATAAACTTAGCAATTTTGCAAAAGAAGTCTCAAAAAAAACAATGGTGTTTATTGATGAAACTTATACAGAATATGCAAATCTTGAATCGATGGCAGCACTGGTGATAACCAATCCAAACATAGTGGTAGCTAAAACATTTTCAAAAGTATATGGGCTGGCCGGTGCAAGAGTTGGTTATGCAATAGCCCATCCGTATACCATTGCAAAATTGGCGACCTTGCAACCCTGGTCAGACGGAGCAGTAAGCATTGTTTCGGCAGCGGCGGCCATGGCTTCGCTGGATGATAGCAGTTATGTAAAAGACATTCTTGCAAAAACAGCGCAGGCAAGAACAATGTGTAATGAAACCTTTCACCAACTGGGGCTGGAATATATCCCCAGCAATACCAATTTTATTTTGTTCAACATTGACAGCATTAAAAAAGATTGTATAAAAGAAATGGAAGCAAGAAATATTCTTGTACAAAGCAGGAATCATTTTAACGGCAAATGGTGCAGGGTAAGCATGGGTACTGTTGCTGAAATGAAAATATTTTGCGGTGCGTTGAAAGAGATTGTTTAAGAAGATATGCAAACAATTTTCATAAACAAACAACTTTTTATAACCTTCCTTATTTACATTTTCATTCCCTCCATTGGGTTAGTACCCTTTGTAAAAATATATTCGCTCTGCAATAAATAGGCGCCCTTTATTACCACCACATCACCTGCGTTCAAGCCTGATTTAATTTCAATTCGATCGCCTGTTTCCAATCCGGTTTCCACCATTTTATTGATGAAGGATTTTTCGCCGGTTCTTACCCAAACTGTGGCGCCTTTGCCATCCCGCAATACAGCATCCACGGGCAATGTAAGCGAATGGCGCTGCAGGCTTTTTAATACTACATAGGCAGGCATGCCGGGTTTTAATTGTTTGCCGGTATTGGCAATGGCAACCCGTATTAAATTGATCCTTGTATCAGGATTAATCTCAGGGTTTACAAACTCAATGTTGCCTTTGATTTCTTTGCCATTTATGTCCGGCAGTTGTACTGTTGCTGTTCCCTTCAAATCAATCGCATTCAGTTGTGATGTGTATACCTGTGCTTCGGCCCATAACGTAGAAAGGTCTGCCAGTTTTACAATGCTGCCACCATCCATCACATAGTCACCTTCCCGTAAATCCATGGCAGTAATATAGCCTTGTGCAGTACTGTAAAATGTTGTGGTGACAGTTGCTTTTTTATTTTTAATAAGGTCATTTATCTGCACATCACTCATGCCCCATAACAGTAATTTATTTTTAGCGCTTTGCAACAGCTCTTTAAAATCGATGGTGGTTTCATTAGTGAAAAAAATTTTTTTGTCAACGGCCAGTAAATATTCCTGCTGGGCACTGTTTAATTCTTCGCTGTACAGATCGTACAGTGGCGCACCTTTTGGCACATAATCGCCCATGTTTTTAAAATACAATTTATCTATTCGGCCCCTAACCCTTGAACTCACGGAAGAAGCTTTCATCTGGTCAAAATTAAGTGTGCCTGTCAATACCAGTTGATCACCGATACTGCCGGTACGAATGGTATCGGTAGTAATGTTACCCAATTGTATTTGCTGTTCGCTTAGTAAAATTTCATCTTGGTTTTTGCTGTTGCTTTTTTTTACTGCAGTAAGTTCCATGTGGCAGATTGGACATTTCCCAGGCTTTTGTTCTATCACCTGTGGATCCATTGAACAGGTATAGTATGCATCGGGATCTTTTGCTTCCGGCTGTTTGTTTCTACAAGATGTTGCTGATACAATAAACCCTGCAACCAGTGCCGCATAAAAAAGAAAATGTACAAGATTGCGACGCCAATGAAGCCAAATAGCAGCACTACCGCCGGGTACAAAAATATTTTTTTTCATCGTCTAATTTTTTATTTTGATAAAGCTTTCGCTGTCCATTAAATATTGCCCATTTACCGCAACAGAATCGGTAGCAGATAAATCACTGATAATTTGCAAAAGATTCTCATGCATTATACCGGTTTTAACCTTTTGTGCCTTAAACCCACCTTCGCTTTTTTGAAAAACAACCTTATCCATTCCCAATGATAACACGGCTTCTTTTGGTAACCAGTAAGCAACTTTTGTATTGCCTAAAATAATTGCCCGTACCTGGCTGCCAATGGGAATTTTTAAGCCGGTATTATTGAAGTAAACCCTTGCTGTTACTGTTTTACTTTCTTTGCGGTAGAAAGGTTCAATAAAATTAACGACCCCGCCAAAAGCTTTATCCGGTGCGGTTTCCGGAACTACTTTCACTGTATTACCCACTTTTATATCCCCCTGGTTATCGCCATAAATATTCAACAATACCCAGGCTTTGTCAGGATTATAAATGGTAAAAACCGACTGGCCTTTTTGTACATACATCCCTTCTTTTAAAGCCAGTTCTTCCGTAAGCAGCGCAATGTCTTTCATGCCTGCAGAAGGTAAGTTCATCGGCCCGCCGGAAGAGGCTTCGTGAATATGGCCTGCATACTTACTATATATCGCAACAGTTAAAGCAGGCTTGTTGTTTTTAATTACTTCCTGCAATTGCCGGTTGCTTATACCAAGTAATAACAGCTTGTCTTTTGCGGCCTGGATAAGGCTTGTATTGGCAGCGTCGTTTTTTAAAATAAACAACAAATTTTGCTGAGCGGTCAGTAACTCCGGACTGTAAATATCCATGATGTGTTGCCCTTTATTTATTTTTTGAAAACGGTAACGCACATAGAGTTTTTCAATCCTTCCGTCCACACTGGATGAAATATTACCGACCTCTTTTGTATCATAGGCTATATTGCCCAGGGCTTCAATTTGAATGGCTTCTTCTTTTTTTTGAATGGTGGTGACCGGAATGGAAGACACCACAAATTCATTGGTAGGTTTTAACAATGCAGCAAGTGCTGCTTCAGCAACTTTAACTCCTGACGTTACTTTCTTTACCAGTTTCATTCCGCAAATGGGGCAGTCGCCCGGTGCATCCCTGATTATTTCAGGATGCATGGAGCAGGTGTAGATAACTTTTTCCGGTAAAGATGCCTGTGCTGCTTGCACAGCTTTTTTATTTTTACAACCTGCAATAGCAAGCAGCAACAGGAGCGTTGTTATAATTTTTAATTGCTTCATTTCTTTTCAATTAACCTATCTAATGATGCCTGTAATTTCAACACCTGGCCCAGCAAGTCGAGATATTCCATCTGTGTCATGTTCAACGCTTCCCAGGCATCATAAAGCATGAACAATTCTTCGGTGTTTTGTTCAAAACCCAGTTGCATGGTTTTGTAATTATTGCGCAATGCAGGAATGATATTGTCTTCAAATAATCTTAATTGTTTTTGTTTCAACACCATTTCATTGCGCATGCTGTAGGCCATGCCACTATATTCGTTCGCCATCATTTCTTTTTGCGATTGCAGGGCATTGGCTTTCCATTTCAGGCTTTCAATATTGGCCTTGTTCATTTTGGAGCTCCATTTAGCCAGCGGCAGTTTTAACATCCCCATCAGGGAATATTGCATGGGTAATCCCCCAAAGCCAAACATGTGTTCATAGCGGATGCCGAACTGCGGATTGAGGCTTTGACGTTCTGTTTCCTGTTTTAAATAAGTAAGACTGATATCTTTATCAATTGCTTTTAAATCGCTGCGGTTGCTATAAAAAAGAGCACTGTCAAATACCAATGTTGAATAATCATTTACCTGATACACTGTATCAATATCAAAATTGTCCATTGCATTTTTATTCATCAGTGTATTGATGCCAATGCGTTTTTCCTTGATGTCGTTTTCAATCATCAGTTGCATATTCTGCAGCTTGCCCAGTTCGGCTTTTGCTTTATAATATGCCCCTATTTTTCCCAGGCCGTTCTTATATCTAATCTCTGCATTCTTAATCATGAAGTCAAGAATTTTTTGATTCTCCTGCAACACCAATAATTTCTTTTTCAGGATGATCCAGTCGTAATAATATCCCTTTGCCGCATTTACCAGTTCATTTAGCGAGGCGTTCTTCTTTTCTATTTCAACAGAGGACATAGCATTCATATAAGCCGCATCTGCGCTTTGTTTCTTTTTATTGGGCAGCATTTGCTGGCCACCAATCATGTATTGGCCCATCCCGTTTTCGCCCATATTTCCTTTTTTCCAAAGGGCAGGGTTATAGGGCACCATCCACAGACCAGTGGTAAACTCGGGCGACATCCAGCTTTTGGCGCCTTTGGCTGCTTCATCCATGGAGCGAATTTCGTTCTCGTACATTTTCACAACGGGGTGTAGTGCCGAAATACTGTCAGTAATAACATTGAGCTTTAACACCTGGCCGCTGCCACTGCCTGCAACAATGAAGCTGACAATGATGAGTAATAATTTATTCTTTAACATCGATGAGTTCAATTTTACCTTTTCTTTTTAATTCCCTTTCTTTTATCATTTCAAAAATTACAGGGGTTATCAGTAATACATAAATAGTGGATGTAATGGTTCCTCCTATGAGTGGTATAGTGATGGGCCGCATGATATCGCTGCCCACGCTGTTTGACCATAAAATGGGTATCAATCCAAACAGCCCAACAGATACTGTCATCAGTTTTGGGCGCAATCTTTTTGCTGCGCCCTCAATCACAAATTCGCGGATGATGGCGGGGGTAATGGTTTCTTTTGAGTTGCCATGTTTTGCCACCATGTTCTGCATTGCTTCATTCAGATAGATGGTCATCAGCATGGCAGTCTCGATGGCCATTCCAAATAAAGCAATAAAACCCACCGCTACTGCAACAGATAAATTCACACCATAGAAATACACCATAAACACGCCGCCAATTAATGCAAACGGAACAGTGATCATGGTTACCATGGCTTCTTTTATTGAATGATATGTAAAATACAGTACGATAAAAATGATGAGAATTACAACGGGCATTATCATCATCAATGTTTTGTTGGCACGTAACTGATTTTCAAACTGGCCGCTCCATTCTAAGTAATATCCCTTCGGTAATTTATTAATGAGCTGGTTTAATTTTGATTGCGCTTCTTCTACTGTGCTGCCTAAATCCCTTTGCCGAACGTTGAATAAAACCGTTCCCCGCAGCATGGCATTTTCTGAATTAATCATCGGCGGACCATCGGTTAACTTGATGTCGGCAACTGCCTCCAATGGTACCGGGCCAAAGCTCATCGTTTGTACCTGCAGGCGTTTCAACGATTGCAGATTATTGCGAAAATCCTGGCCATATCTTGCATTCACAGAAAAGCGCTGACGGCCTTCTACAGTGGTGGTTAGTTTCATTCCGCCCAATGCAATTTCAATTACAGCATTTACATCATCCACACTTAACCCATATCTTCCAATCTCTTCTCTTTTAATCGTGATGTCGATGTACTTGCCACCAGTAATGGGTTCTACATACAAATCTTTTACCCCGTCAATACCTTCCAGTTGCTTTTTTATGGTTTGCGCAAAGGCATTGATGGTGTCAAGATTTTGACCATACACTTTCAATCCTACGTCAGTACGGATACCGGTTGAGAGCATATTGATCCGGTTGATGATGGGTTGCGTCCAGCCATTGGTGACACCCGGTATCTGCATTTTAGCATTTAACTGATTGATGATTTCATCTTTGGTAATACCTGCCCGCCATTCATTTTTTGGCTTTAGCAAAATGATGGTTTCAATCATACTGATGGGCGAATTATCAGTGGCCGTATTTGCCCTACCCGCCTTACCCAGTACATGTGCTACTTCGGGAATGGTGGTAATCAGTTTGTCCTGTACCTGCAATAATCTTTTAACTTCAGAGTTGGATACATCCGGTAAAGTAACCGGCATAAATAATAAAGATCCTTCATCCAGTGGTGGCATAAATTCAGAACCCAAACGGGTCATCATTATAACTCCAATGGCCAGTGCAGCCAGGTTGATACCAATGATGGTCTTGCGCCATTGCAAACACCATTTTAAAATGGGCGTATAAATTTTTTCCAGTGTTCTTGTGATAGGGTTGGCGCTTTCGGGTTTTAAATTTCCTTTCAGTAAAAAAGAAATTAATACCGGTGCCAGGGTAATGGCAAGAAAAGCATCTACCAGCAGGATAAAAGTTTTTGTGTATGCCAGCGGATGAAATAATTTCCCTTCCATACCAGTAAGTAAAAACACCGGTAAAAAAGAAGTAACCACAATAATGGTAGAATAAAATACCCCCGGCCCCACCTGTTTGGATGCTTTCAAAACAATCGCCATCCGCTCTTCGGAAGTTAGTAGATTTTTATTTTGTTTAAACACCATTGGTTTGTTGTTTACTGTTTTTGTTTATTGTTTGATTGGATGCTCAATCCGGTCGGTAACGAAGGTCAGACCGGATTGAGCTGATGCTCCAACAGACTCCTCGTAAGCGAAATAAACCAGCGGTGGCTACCCAATCCTGTCGGCACCGAAGGTTAGACCAGATTGAGCTAATGCTCCAACAGACTCCTCGTAAGCGAAATAAACCAGCGGTCTGACCTACAGTGCCGACCGCAGGTTTACTTCGCCGTCTGCGCCTCACTCAAATGCCGGTAACTGTTTTCCACCATCACAATGCCATCATCCACCACCACACTGATGGCGAGTGCAATCCCCGTTAACGACATTATGTTGGAGGAAATACCAAAAGCCTCCAATAAGATAAAACCAATTGCTACAGAAATGGGCAACTGAATCAATATCACCAATGCACTGCGCCAGTGAAAAAGAAAAATGATCACGATGATAGAAACCGCAATCATCTCTTCTATCAAGGTTCCTTTTACAGATGCGATGGCTTCTGCAATTAAAGTGCTGCGATCGTAAGATGTTTTAAAAGTTACGCCTTCCGGTAATCCTTTTTGCACTTCATTCATTTTTGTTTTAACGGCTGCAATTACTTTATCCGCATTCTCATTGTAGCGCATTACTACAATACCACCCACCACTTCACCTTTTCCGTCAGCATCAAAAATACCGAGGCGTAAGTCGCCGCCCATTTGTACAGAGCCGATATCTTTCACCCTTACCGGTATGCCTTTGTAATTGGTCAATGCAATGTTTTCTACATCTTCCTTGTTTTTAATATAACCCAATCCACGAATGATGTAGGCCATATCCGCCATTTCAAATTTTCTTCCACCCACATCATTGTTGTTGGATTTTACCTTGTTCATTACATCCATCAGACTCACATTGTAGTATTGTAGTTTTACAGGATCTACTATCAACTGGTATTGCTTTTCAAAGCCTCCGAATGAGGCTACCTCTGCCACACCCGGCACGGTTTGCAAAGCAAATTTCACATACCAGTCCTGCAAGGCCCGTTGTTCACCGAGGTCCATTTTTGGGGCATCCAGGTGATACCAGAATACATGTCCTACACCGGTTCCATCGGGGCCTAATGTTGGTGTTATGCCTTGTGGCAATAACCGCTGCGCAAAATTCAGTCGTTCCAATACCCTTGTCCTTGCCCAGTAAATATCCACGTTGTCTTCAAAAATTACATACACAAAACTCATCCCGAACATAGAGGAGCCACGTATATTTTTCACCTTCGGAATGCCCTGCAGGTTACTCACCAACGGGTAGGTTACCTGGTCTTCAATCACCTGCGGACTGCGGCCCATCCATTCTGTAAAAACAATTACCTGGTTCTCGCTCAAATCAGGAATAGCATCCACCGGGTTTCGCTGAATGGAATAGATGCCCCATGCAAACAGGCAGGCTGCAACCAACAATACAACCAGCCTGTTGCGTAAAGCGAGTTCGATTAATTTTTGAACCATTAGAAAGTTATAAGTCGTAAGTGATAAGTTGTAAGTAAAAATTAATCTGGTAGCCGCAAAGCAACACAGCAACCAATCCGAAAAAATTTTTAATTATTAATTTTTAATTATTAATTTTTCTTCTTCAATTCAACCAGTTCCATCCCACACTTCGGGCATTTACCAGACTTGACGCTTTTAACTTCCGAATGCATTGGACAGGCGTACATTTTCATTGCCATTGGTTTTGATTTCTCTTTTTTTACCTTAATTAAATCCATTCCACACTTGGGACATTTGCCGGGTTTGTTACTCACTACATCAGGGTGCATAGGGCAGGTATATGTCACACTACTATCCCTTACATGCTTTTGCATTTGCATTTTATGTTTTGCAGAGTCTTGTGCAAATACAGAAAAAGACAGGATGGTTAAAGCTGCCATCATCAGCATTTTGATAGATTTCATTTTTTAATTTTTATTAATGAAGAATAATTAAAGTTTAAAATAAAGCCTGGCTGGGTTATCCCCTGACAGGCTTCAGGCATTAGGATTGTTTTCTTTGATAATGACAGCAATCAGGTAACTTCTGATATACGGTATCATCAGCCCTGTACTTTTCGGTATCATTACCAACAGATGCAATTTTCTTTTGAACATTATCCGCTGCATCTTTTTTGAATACACTATATTTTAATGTAAGCACCTGTGTGTATTCATCCCAAACAGCAGACTTTACTCCATCTATTGAGTAGGCGGCATTTTCAATACGTCGTTTATCCATACTGCATGTGCCGGATACTTTGATGGTTTGTGTTTTTATGCTAATGGTTCTCTCAGTTTTGTCGCTTTGTGCATTGGCAAATGATACTGTAACTAATAGTATAGCCACAGTGAAAAGGATTTTAATCGTTTTCATCTTATTATTTTTTAATTATTTAATTGTTATGATGATAGAGTTGATAGCCTCCATGGGCGTTATCAAATTTTAAAACCAGTTATACTTTTTGAATATGTAGAGGGATTAATCAAGAGAATAACCCTATCCAGGCAGAATGCCAGGTAATACATCAGGAGAGAAAAATCAAATACGGAAATTACAATTGAGGATGAAAATCGGCACAGCTCCCAATCTGGGAGGAGAATTATTTCCAGGCTTGTCTATCGTTACAGAAAAAATTGTTGCAAGTGGAATCTCAAAAAAAGATACAGGTATTGCAATAGTTGTTGACTGAGTTAATTGAAAAGCAGACTCAGTGATTCGTTGGTCGGTATTGTTTTGTATTAACCGGTTCTCGTCATTGCAGCAACCATTTTGTTTCTGCAATGATTTTTGCATACCGCATTTACCACAGGTTTTAGACTCTGCAATGCCAATTTCCCAGCCTGCCAGTTTGCCCATACAATAATGCACATGTACCGTGGCACCAACAGAAGTGCTGATGTACAAAAATGCGAATATGGCTACCAGAAGCTTTTTCATCACTGTAAAAGTAAACAGATTATTTTGTAAAATATTGTTGTTTTATTTT
>JAYUBR010001292.1:0-9680 GCA_043740775.1 Ferruginibacter sp.
GCTAAACATCATGATGGATTTTGTTTGTGGCCCAGCAAATATTCAACACATACTGTAAGGGAAAGTAAATGGAGAAATGGTAAGGGAGATGTAGTGAAAGAATTATCACTGGCATGTAAGGAATATGGGTTGAAGTTTGGTGTTTATCTTTCGCCCTGGGACCGCAATCATCCTAAATATGGAACACCGGCCTACAATGAAGTTTTTGTAAACATGATGAAGGAGATATTTACCAACTATGGCCCGATAACGGAATTTTGGTGGGATGGTGCAAATGGAGAAGGTCCCAATGGAAAGAAACAGGAATATGACTGGCCATTATTCAGGGAAACAATTAAAAAATTATCACCCAATACGGTGGTGTTCAGTGATGTTGGCCCGCAAATAAGATGGGTAGGAAATGAAAATGGTTTTGCAGGCGCTACTAACTGGAATTTATTAAATGTAAATGGATTCACTGCAGGTGCCGGTGCACCCTCTGCCGAAACCTTAAACAGTGGCAATATGTATGGAGAAAAATGGATACCTGCAGAGTGTGATGTAAGCATAAGGCCGGGTTGGTTTTACCATAAAGAAGAAGATGAAAAAGTAAAATCACCGGAAGCTTTATTTAATCTGTACCTGAAGTCTGTCGGCAGAGGATCTACCTTATTGTTGAATGTACCGCCCGACAGAAGAGGGTTGATCAATGAACATGACTCTGCATCTTTGATGGGGTTTAGAAAATTGCGGGAGAATAATTTCAGACAAAACCTGTTGGCAAAGCCATCTGTAGTAATAAAAAATAGCAGTACTGGTAAACACATCACAACACTTACAGATGGCAAACAAGCCACGTATGAAAAGCTGGATTCAATCAGCATACAATTTAAAACAGCCACAACCATTAATGCAATTATCCTGCAGGAGCCTATTCAGTTGGGACAGCGGATAATAAAATTCAGGGCGCTGTTACAGGATGCAAATGGCACCACATTAAAAGAGGTTACAGGCACAACCATTGGAAGAAAACGTATCCTTAGTTTCCCTTCAGTAACAGCCTCTAAAATACAACTGGTGATTGATGATGCAAAAGCAATACCACTGATAAGTGAGGTAGCAGCTTATCATATAAACGAACAATTGATTGAGCAATAACGCCAGATTGTAACAACAATATTGCTTAAACCCCTTGCTATTTTATACAAGGGGTTTTCTTTTTTATTACAAAGGAATTTCTACAATAATTTCACAACCATTGCCAATGGAAGAGTTTAAAAAGAAGTTACCTGAAAACAACTGAGCACGTTTTTTTATATTGCTGAAACCGATACCATTTTTGCTGTTTCTTGTATCAAAACCAATTCCGTTATCGTAAATTCTTAACTGGATGGCATTGTTTTGCATCCGCAAAGAAACTTCAATAACAGTGGCTTTGGCGTACTTTAGTATATTGTTTAACTGCTCCTGCAATATGCGGTATAAATTCAATTGTATATCACCAATAATTTCAAGTTCATCCACTTCTTTAATACTGAATTTTACTTTAAACTGATTGTTTACATTCATGCTTTTAAGCAATGATGTAAACGTTTCTTTCAATGAGTTATCATCAATGGATACAGGCGAAAGACGGTGCGATAATTTTCTTATTTCGCTGATGGCCAGGTGAATGTTACCCATTGAAGTATCTACCCATTCTTTTTGTTCTTTCGGGGGTTTTATTTTTGTCATACCCAGGTTTAGTAATACACCTGCCAGTATCTGGTTTACATTATCATGCAGTTCGGCCCCGATCTGCGATCGCTCCTGTTCCTGGGCATTCATGATGGCTTTTGTAGTTTCCTGGTCTCTTTTAATGTTCTCTGTTACATCTCTGGTAATCGTAATCCAATGTGTAACCAGGCCCTTTTCATTCGCAACAGGGCTTACCGAAATATTGTTCCAGAATTCATCGCCATTTTTTTTATAATTAATAATAGTAATTTCACAGGCTTCGCAAATTAATAGTGCATCAGTAAAACGTTTTATTTCTTTTTTATCCGACTTTACACCGTGTAGTATGCCAGGGGTTTTGCCAATTACTTCAGCCGCTGTATACCCCGTCATATTCGTAAATGCTTCATTTACGTATACAATTTTTGCACCCAGTATTTCATCCGTGCCAGCGGGTGCTACCAGGGTAATAACAACGGTATCATTTGTATTGGTAATAACTGATTCCAGCAATTTAAACTGGTGTTCTTCTTCTTTTTGTTTGGTAACATCCTGCATTGCACCAATCATGCGGGAGGCAATATTCTCTTTATCCAGCAGTAAAAAACCGGAATCGAATATGTACCTGTATAAACCATCTCCACATAAAAAGCGGTATTCATCCTGCCACTTCACAATTTTATTTTGTATATGCCTGTAAATGCTTTCCAGCACTCTTTCTGCATCGTCCGGATGAATTTTTTCCTGCCACCATCTTATATCCGTAGTGTCATCTATTTCACTGTAACCTAATAATGCTTTCAAACCTTTGTTCCAGAAAATTTTACTGGTTTTTAAATCCCAGTCCCATACTATGTCGCTGGTGGCTTTTGCCACCACATTATACCTTTCGTTTGACTTGCTGATATCATCCGCCGCATCCCTGTTCTCTATTAAAATGCCTACCAGGCTGGCGGCCCTTTCCAGTAAATTGATTTGATAAGGCTGAGGATGTTTGATATTTTTAAAATAAGCTGCGATGCTGCCGATAATTTTACCATTGCTTTTTTTTATAGGTACCGACCAGCAGGCTTTAAATCCAAATAGTTGTATAACAGTGCGGTAATCAGCCCACAACGGGGCTGTATCTATGTCGGATACAATAACGTTTTTACCCGTATACATAGCTGTGCCACAGGAACCTGCCGAAGGACCAATTGAAACTCCGTCAATAGCTTCCACATAGGCTGACGGCATAGAACCGCCCGCCAGGTTACTGATCGTATTATCTTCCTGAAGTTGCAACATCGAGCAAAACGAAGAGGGCATTATCTGTTCTATATTTTCTATTAATTTATTTAAAACCTCCTGGAAAGGAATACCGGTAGCATTTAAATCATATACTTCTTTTTCAAAAGCTAAAATGTTTTTTTGGTAAACACTTGCGGTAATATCATTGCTCAATACCAGGCATGCTTTTTTATCATTAAAATAAATTTCACTGCTCTGAATTTCCACATCAATCAGTTCACCATTTTTTTTAAAGTGCCTGTAAATACTTTTCAGATTTTTCGAATTTTCAATGCTGGTAATTACCTCTTCCATTTTTGCCACTTCTTCCGGAGGTTTTATATCGTTCATCGTCATTGATAAAAATGCTGCTTTTGAATAGCCGTAATGTTCAATTGCCGCCTCATTTATATTTAAAAACCGTAGCGTTTCGCTATCATATACCCACATGGGAATAGGACTTAAATCAAACAGGTTGCGGTATTTGTTTTCCGATTCTTTTAATTCATTTCCGATGCGCCTTCTTTCCTGACTATAGGCAATACTTTTATGTAACTGGGCAGCATTCAGTTCGTCTTTTAACAGATAATCAGAAATGCCCAATGCGAGTGTTTTTATACCGAAATCTTTATCGGCATAACCGGTTAATACAATAATAGGAATGGTGCCGGCCAGGCGCACCATTTCAGTTACCAATAATTTACCATTGGCATCAGGCAGCGAAAGATCGAGCAGAATGGTATCAAAATGTGCATTGGTATATAGTTTTATTTTGGCTTCTCCAAAAGTTTTTGCATGTTCAATTGCAGGCTTTTCAAATTCTTCGCACAGGTAATCCTGTATAAGCACAAAATCGCCCGGGTTATCTTCGATGATTAAAATATGCTGGCTGGTAGAATATTCCATAGCTTATAAGGTTTTTAAAGGAAGTTGAATATGGTTAATCCAAAAAGTTTCAATAGATGATACAACTTTTAAGTAGTCATCTGCATCAAGCGGTTTGGTTAAATAATAGTTGGCAAAATACTGGTACGCCATCAGTATATCTTTATCAGATGAAGAAGACGTAAGTATAATTACAGGTATGTGTTTAAGTAGCTGGTTTGCTTTTATGTTCTGTAAAACTTCGTGTCCGTTCATTTTGGGTAAATTAATATCCAGCAAAATAAGATCGGGTTGCAGGGCTTTTTCAAAGGGATATTTTTTTTCCAAAAAATCAATTGCTTTTTTACCGTTTTTTATTACAGCAATGTTATTGATGATTTTGCCCTGGGTTAAGGCTTCGGTAGTTAGTATGATATCGCCTTCATTGTCTTCTATCAGCAGTATATTTATCGGATCCATCAATTTCCTTTTTTCATTGTTAACATTTATCTTTAAAAACCATACATCATTCAACTTACTCCTGTATTACCGGCGGCTCACTTTTAGGAATGGTAAAGTAAAAACTGCTTCCTTGTCCGGGCAACGATTTCACCCATAATTTACCGTTATGATTTTCAACTATTTTTTTACAAATGGCCAGGCCAATGCCTGTGCCGGAGTATTCATCCTTGTTGTGCAACCTTTGAAATATCACAAATATTTTATTAAAATATTCAGGATCAATTCCAATGCCATTATCTGAAACTTCAAATTGCCAGTACTGCTCAAATGCAGTAGCAGTAATGGTTATTTCCGGAATGGTATCTAATTGCTGGTATTTAACCGCATTGCCGATAAGGTTTTGAAATAGCTGTTGAATGGGAATTTTAGCAGCCATTATTTCGGGCATATCATTCCATGAAATGATCACCTTTTTTTTATCAGTTGTATTGCTGTAAATATTTACCACTTCATTCAGCAGCAGGTTGATATTTATTTTTTCGTAATGGTATTTTTGCCAGCCAACCCTTGAATATTCGAGCAAATCCTGGATAATTTTTCGCATGCGTACCGCACCATCTACCGCAAAGCGGATATAGATTCGACCGGTTTCATCCAGTTGAGGTTCATATTTTTTTTGTATCTGGCTTAAAAAACTGGTTACCATTCTTAATGGTTCCTGTAAGTCGTGCGACGCTATATAAGCAAACTGTTCCAACTCGGCATTTGAGCTGGCCAGCTCTGCTGCTCTTTTATTTAATTGTTCGTTAAGTTCTTTAAGAGTAATTTCATTTTGAATCCGTTTGGTAATATCCTGCATGGCACCAATTACCCGGTAAGGTATGCCTTTTGTGTCTCTGATCACCAGTGCACAATCAACTACTGAGGCATAGGTTCCGTCAAATTTTCTAAACCTGTAATCGCCCTGCCAGTAGTTTTTTTCCGGATCGCTGATTACATCATTCATACTTTGCACCACGGCTATTTTATCATCCGGGTGTATAAAAGTTTCCCATGATTGTAGGCCCGGTTTTGGATCCTTCATTTTATAACCAAACAATGTATTGAATCCATCACCCCAAAAAACGGTATCATTTACCAGGTCGCAATCCCAAATGGCATCGGAAGTTGCTTTGGTGGCATACTCAAATCGTTCAATACTTTTAACCAGCGCCTGTTGAGATTGTATAATTTCAGTGATGTCGTTTGATACGATCATTACGGCATTCCGTTTGGCATAAAAAATAGAATGGCCAGTGATGTCAACATTAATAACAGCGCCACTTTTTTTAACATGCTGCGCTTGCCCAAAATTGATAAGGCCATAATTATTGATGTCTTTATTCATCTGAATAACAGCAGGCACTTGCTCATCAATAAATAATTCTTTTACGCTCATGCTTAAAAACTCAGTGCGGGTATAGCCATAATGGGCAATAGCTGCTCCATTCACTTCCTTTATCTTCAGCGTTTCAAGATCGTAGATCCAGTTGGGCAGTGGATTACAGTTAAAGATCATCCGGTATTTTTCTTCTGAATCCTTTATAGTTTTTTCAGCCAGTTTTTGAAAAGTAATATCCTGTGAAGTACCTTCCATTGCAATTGGTTCGCCTTGTTTGTTATACAGCAAAGTTCCTTTTTGCAGTAATACTTTTACGGCACCGTCTTTTAATACAATGCGGTGTTCAAAATAATAAGGTCTTTTTCCTTCAATGGCCTCCGTATAATAATTCAGTACCATTCTTACATCGTCCGGATGAATGGCCTTAGCAATCTGTTGAATCGAAAGTGGCAAACCGGTTTTGGTAAATCCGTATATGCGGTACAATTCATCCGACCAAAATGCAGTATTGGTTTTAAGATCCACTTCCCAGTAACCCAGCTTTGCCATCTGTTGCGCTGTTTCAAGTTTTTTATTGATGGCAAGCAGCTTGTCTTTTTGTAATTTATTTTCGGTAATGTTTCTGCTATAGCAGGCAATACCTGTTATTTCTTTGCCATTGTAAATTGGATTAAAACTTACTTCGTTCCACACAGGAGCAGTTGATGTTGGTTTACTGCTGCTGATTTCTTTTTTTATTGTTTCACCCGATAGCGCACAGTAATACATTTCATGCCATATCAGCAGCATTTCCTCAGAAAATAAATCTTTCATTAAAAGGTAATCGCCAGGTTTGATATTTATTCCGGTTTCTACTTTAAAGTTTGCAATAAAGGCTTTATTACCTGCAATTAATTTTAAATCTTTACTAACACTCCATATCAGGTCATCTGTACTGTTGATGAGCGCTTCTTTATCCCTTCTTTCAAAATTTTTTAAACTGGTTGCTTTTCTTTGCTCGGTAACATCTCTTATAAACGAGCAGAAAAATTCTTCTCCACTTTGTTTTATAGATTGTATGGTTAATTGTATCGGAAATTCTTTTTGCGTTTTGTTAATGGCAGATAAGTTTAAAATGCTATTCAGTGCAGGGCCATTGCCAGTCTCTAAATATTTATTCATTCCCTGGTGATGTAATTTGCGGTAACGTTCGGGGACGATGAGATTTAATAAACCTGTACCCATCACTTCGGTTTCTTTCCAGCCAAATATTTTTTCTGCCTGCGGGTTCCAAAAAGTAATATTTCCCTGTACATCCATACAAATAATGGCATCCAGTGCCGCATTCATTATCAGCCTTCTTTTCTCTTCACTTTCCCTGATGGTTTCTTCTGCTTTTATTTTTTCTGTTACATCATTCAATAAAGTTAACGCACATTTTTTGCCATTATAATCAATCACCTTGCCTGTGCTGTTCATAAACATCAGTTCTCCATTCTTCTTTTTGTGTGTCCAGGTTCTTTCACTAATATGACCGAAAGATGCTTCATCCTTCAGCATCTTATTCATGATTAAAATTTCTGATGGCGGGCGGATATCATTTAATGTAAGAGATACAAATTCTTTTTTGGTATAGCCATATTTTTTGAGTGCAGCAACGTTTGCCTCAATGATTTCATGGGTATTAAAATCAAAAATAAACAGGGGTAAGGGGTTGTTATTAAAAAGGTATTGATACCGTTGTTCAGATAAACCCAACGCCAGTTCCCGGGCTTTTTTTTCTGTTGCATCTTTGGCAATGCAATACATGGTATTTTCATTTTTATCCCATCGGGCACTCCAGGTAAGGCTTACAATCCGGCCATCTTTTTTTACATACCTGTTTTCAAAATTGTTGGTTTCAATGCCTCTTAAAGCAATGTCTTTTTCCATTTCAAGTGTTGCCACTTTATCCTCCTCCACCACAAAATCAATAAAGTGTTTGCCAATCATTTCTTCCGGTTGATAACCTAATATTTTTTTACAGGCTTTATTAATCTGTATAAAATTACCTGCAGCATCAATTTCACAAATCATATCCAATGAGTAGTCAAGAATTCTTTGCCTGTCGGTAAGTGTTTTATTCAGTAAGGCCAATGCATTTTTTTCTTTGGTAACATCGTTGGCAATGCAATACACGCCGATAATTTTATTGTTAACCACAATAGGGAAACTTATCATCAATGTATGTAACAGATTTCCTTTTGCGGTAATAATCCGGATTTCCTTTTCCTGTGGTATACCGGTTTTGGTATTTTCAAAATATGTTTTTATTTGAGCAAGGTCTTCAGGAAATACAAAATCTGAATAGTGCATTTTAATTAATTCTTCTTCAGTACATTCTGCTTTTAATGCCAAAATATGATTGGCACTGGTGATATGCCCATCCATATCCAAAGAAAAAACGGCTGCGGGGTTTTGATAAAATAGGGATTGATAAATTTCTTTGCTTACCTGAAGCTCCTGCTCCATTTTTTTACGGTCGGTAATATCCTGTATTACACCGGTTAAAACATCCGGCTTGCCCTGTGCATTGTATTTGCTTGATCCGTAAGCCATGATTACTCTTTCTTCACCATCGGCCCTGATGATCCTGGTTTCAATTTGCTGCGATTCTATTTTATTTGCCAGCCCGTTTTGGAGCCATTGCATATAAACGGTTTTTTCATCGGGATGAAGAAATTGCATAATGCCTTCTGCGGACGGTTCGATACTCCCTGGTTTTAAACCAATAATCCGGTAAAATTCATCCGACCAGATGCGCTCTCTGGTTTGTATGTTTATTTCAGCACTTCCAATCCGTGCTAAATTTTCTGCATTGTTCAGCAATTTTTTTATATTCTCTTTTTGTTTTTCTATTGTTTTTTGTTTGCTAACATCCTGTAGTACACCAAATAATTTTAAAGGCTTTCCTTCCTCAGAATATTCGGCCTTTGCATACGTCAGTATATTTTTTTCGTTACCGTTGGCAGTTATAATCCTTGTTTCTACCTGGCTGAAAGTTAATCCGCCTGAAAGTTTTGCCTGGAATGATTTTAAATAGTCATCTTTGTCTTCCGGATGCAAATATTGAATGAAGATTTCCTGGCTGGGTTCAACAGCGCCAGGTTCAAGCCCCAAGAGCCTGTAAAATCCGTCTGACCAAAGGCGTTTGTTATTGAGGAAATCAACTTCAAAACTACCGGTATGCGTTATGCTTTCTGCTCTGGTTAATAAATTTTCAATTTGAGCTATTTTTAAATCCTTTTCTTTTTGTTTTGTAATATCACTTTCTGTAATAAATGCCGCAATTACTTTATCATTTTCTTTTGGGAATATTTCGTTTGCTGCAGGTAAAATATGTTGTACAGTAATTACCTGGTATTTTTTTCCGTCTGTATGCAGTAGCCGGGTGCTAGTTACTGTTATACTCAGGCTGATACCATTTTTGCAATTTCCATTCCATACACCAGTAAATTTTTTATTGTTCTCCTGTAGCGAAGAAAGGCTTTCTTTTGTAAATAGGCTGACCGCATTTTGGTCAATAATTTCTTCTTTGGTATATCCGTAAATTTTACAAAAAGATTCATTGGCATCGGCAAAAAAATTATTTTCATCAATTACACAAACAGGGGTATCAATAATATCAAACACGGGGGTTAAAATATGTTTGTTGACGGGGGGTAAAATTAATGAGGTATCTAAAGCGAAAGGTACGGGTTGATTTTTTTTATACCCATTTTTACCAGTAACAATTTTCCCCTGCGTCTTTTGTTTTTCTGAAAAAACTACTTTCGTTTTGCCTGACACTTTTTTCATTTTGATAAGTAGGTTTTGTAATGCTGGTTGACAGGGAAGTACAGTGGCTAAAGGTAAATCCGGTAACGTTATCAACAATAAAAACAATAATATTTTCACTACTGTCCAACTATGAATCGAACAAAATCAACTGTTTGAGCGTGTCTGTTATTTTATCAGATGACTCAATCCTTGTGAATGCCTGATTTAACTG
>JAYUBR010001293.1:0-9676 GCA_043740775.1 Ferruginibacter sp.
GGCGCCATACACGCTGCTCCATGCCACACAACTCCCCTGCTTACCCTGGTTTAAACGGTTAGGGGCAAACGCTGCCAGCGAAACAGCTTCGGGCAAAGGATTTTTTTTGCTGTCATCTTCTAACCCTTCATACACCTTCGCCTTTTTTGTTTCATTTGGATCAAAATTATACCCCGTCTGCGAAAATAGATTGGAAACAGAGGAAGAAGCTGTTTGGCCGCAACCCCCGCGGCTGAATAAATAATATCCGCCTGCGCCGAGCAATAATAAAATGATCAGGCCTTTTCCTTTGCCGCCACCGCCACCAAACAAGCCTAATAGCAAAGGCAAAAATCCAAGAAGGCCTCCCCCACCACCTGAGCCACTCCGGCCACCGCCACCGCTACCGGAATTATCGTTATAATCCTGTTGATCTTCGGGATCATCTATCATTTGTAAAGGCATAGTTAAGAATTTAGATTTTAAAATTAAGGAGAAACTGACAAACAGGTATCAGTTCTTTTCTTTTTCCAGTATTTCAAACTGGCGGCAGATACTGATGCCGTTTTGATCTACCAAAGTAATAATATGTTTGCCCGGCAAAGGGTTTAATGCCATTTGGTGAAAATTTTGTGTCGTTCCAATAAATTCATCATCCAGGCTCCAGAAAATTTTCATACCGGTTTTTCGATGCGCTGCTGTAAAAATTGTTTTTCCTTTTTGGCCACTTACTTCCAGCGGCACATAAATTTTTGCCTCGGATTGGGGATAAATGATCTCCATTACTTTCCCGGTTTCTGCATAATCGCAGCCTGGTTTAAAAGCCGGTAATATTTTATAATCTGCATTTTTTTGTTTGTAATAATATTCCATCGCCGGCGATAAAATAAACCAGCTTTTGTGTTGCATACCGGAAGGGCTTTCGCATTGTTCTGTAACCCGGTAGGTGCCGGTTGCATCTAAATGTATTATTTTATGGTAGATGCACAAGGGCGCTTTGATGCCGTTCTGCGGCATAAATAAAGTATCTGTATCCGGGCAATCAATATTTGCCCGGAAACCACTTTGCCTGCATACGGGTACAAAAGAAAAATTATAGGTTGGCGTTTCAAACCAACTAACGCTGGGTAATAAACGAAAAATATCAAAGAGAATAGGCGCTGCTGTTTGCACGCCTACCAGGCCGGGACGACCTTCGCCATCTGTATTGCCCACCCACACAGCTACTACATTTTTTGGAGTAATACCAATAGCCCATCCATCCCTAAAACCAAAGCTGGTGCCGGTTTTCCAGGCAATTTTTTGTGAAGAACTGAACTGCTGCCAAAGACCTTCTTCCCCCGGGCGCATTACTTCCTGCATGGCCTGGAAGCTAAACCAGATAGAAGTTGCATCAAGCGGAATTGGTGATTTGTTTGGTTGTTGAATTGAATTGTTTTTAAAATATTGGGGTGGATGAAAATCAGCCTGGTCTGTTTTGCCCTGGTTTCTTGTTTGATGATTCAGCGTTCGGGCCATGCTTGCATACACCCCGGCCAGTTCCCACATATTTACTTCGCAGCCGCCAAGTATAAGGCTAAGGCCATAAGTATCTGCAGAACGGGTTAACGTTGTAATGCCGCACTGCTGCAGGGTTTCGTAGAAGCGTTGATATTTATAATGCTGTAATAATTTTACTGCAGGAATATTCAGGCTCCTTGCCAAAGCACGGTTTGCAGGTACAGCACCATCATAAGTAAGGTCAAAATTTTGCGGTGCAAAGCTGCCTATCTGGGTCGGTATATCCGGAATGATAGAGTTGGGTAATATCAATCCATCGCTTAGCATGGCAGCATATAGAATTGGTTTCAGGGCACTGCCAGGACTACGGGGAGATGAGATAACATCTACATCAGCTTCCATTTCTTTATTTACGGGATCGTAAATATTTCCAACATAGGCAATAGCATTTCCGGTTTCAATATCCAACACCAAAGCACAGGCATTGTTTATGCCATTGCCTTTTAAAATACGCTGGTGCTGCTGAATAATACGGGCAACATTTTTTTGCAGGCTGCTATTTAAAGTTGTTTTTATTTTTGTAACAGCTTGTATATTCTCTTTTTTAAAACGCTGTAAAAGGTGCGGTGCAAATTGTGGCAATGGTAAAGGCTGGCCAGGCAATGGTTCCAGCCGGGCAAGCCCGCAACTGCTCTTATCTATTTTTTTTGCTGCATATAATTTATCAAGCAGCCCGTTTCTTTTCTTTAATAATAATTCCCTGTTTCTGCCGGGATGAACAAGTGCAGGCGCATTGGGCAGCACGGCAAGCGTTGCCATTTCGCCCCAGCTTAATCTATCCGGGCTTCGTCCGTAATAGCGCCAGGCCGCCGCATCCAGCCCGACGACATTGCTGCCGAATGGCGCATTGCTTGCATACAATGCAAGTATCTCTTTTTTGGAATAAGACATTTCCAGCCTTACTGCCAGAATGCTTTCTTTTAATTTATTCCAGAGGTTGCGCCTGTCATCTTTTTTTGAAAGGCGTATCACCTGCATCGTTAAGGTGCTGCCACCCTGCACCACGCCTTTATTTTTAAAATTCTTTACAATGGCTCTGCCAATAGAAACGGGATCAACACCGGGATGCATAAAAAAGCGTTTGTCTTCAAAAGCCGTGATGCAGTCAATAAATTTTTGTGGTACATCCTGATTGTAGGGAAAACGCCATTGGCCGTCTGTTGCAATTGTGGCGTTTAATAAATTGCCATCAGCATCTTCAATGACATAACTGGCAGGTGTATTGAATAATTTTTTGGGAAGAGAAAACCAAAACCATAAAAGCAGGCTTAAAATAATAAACAGTGTTATTTTTTTACCCCAGGTTAATTTTAAAAGCTTTCGTTTTATGATATAAATAATTTTCATCGGGAAAGAAAGGCTAATGCTTCCCCAGGCATATATAATGGTAAAGACGAGTGCTTAAAATCTTTTTTATTTCTCGTAATAATTCCTTTAATGTCTTTTAAAGATTCTGCAGCAACAATCTGCATTGCATCTTCAAAGTCTTTGTGTGGTGATTTAATTGCCAGGCGCAGCAATGGCTTGGTATGGGGCACAATTTCTACCAACTCTGTAAGTTCAAAAAATATTTTTCTTACTTCTGTTTCTGCCATTATTTTTTTCAGGTAATAATGCGTATTCCAAAAACTAAGTGCAGCGATATAAAGTTTTGTTCTCTTTTCATCTGCCGATTGAAAAAGCAAGGCAGCATCGTAGCCAAAAGGTTGCCTTAAAGAAATAAAATCTATTAAAATATTTGTATCAATAAAAAAATTCATTACTTAAATTTTTCTTTAACTGCTGCCTCTACCGCTTTTTTATAGTTAAAATCTTTAGGCAGTTTTACACTCCCCATTAATCGCTTTATTCTTGGAGAAAATTTTTCATTTTTTTCCTGGTGCCTGGTTACCAAATCAAGATAATTCTCTATCAGTTTAGAAAGGCTTTGCCCGGTTTGTGCAGAATATTTTTTTGCCCTTTTAATGGTTTCTTCTTCTACCAATATAGTGAGTTTTGTTGTCATACACGTATTCTTTTTTTAAAGATACGTAGTTTAAATAAATTAATAAAAAAGCCTCACTTCAACCCCTCTTTTAGGGAGGGGAGACACGAACAAGGCAGTTTTTAGATTACTCAATCTTCAGGTTCATCTCCCGCTTTCTCCCCTTTTGGGGGAGGGGCTTTTATTGATTTACTACTTCTACCCATTTGCCGTTTACGCCGGTGCTGATGCTGTTGTCATACATGGCTTCGCAAAAAGTACCGGGCAGAAAATAACGGCCAAGGTAAGACGCATTTAACTGAACATAATAAGTAAGCATTTCGCCGGGATTGATATTGAAGTAGGTATATACCCTGTCATCACGGATGTCCTGGTACGTGGATAGAGAAGATTTAAATGCACCTTCGCCACCCAGCATTCTTGCATTTAAAATTTCCCAGCCGCCGGGAAATATCTGGGTGAGCGCCATCTGTGAATAATAGCCACGGCCCCCCGGATTTTTTATTATCACTTTAGCAACAAAATCGCTGCCTTGGGGGAGTTTGTTGATGTCAATATTTTTTCCGTTCTGTGATAAATAATTTACACTCATGATCAGCACTGCAGGATTGTTATTTACTTTTAAACTATCACCGGCCAGCGGCTGCCCTTTTGTAATGAGACGGACATACAAAGTATTACTGCCTTTGTTGGTGATGACTATATTGCTGCTGTTTTGATTTTTAAATGTAAGCGGCAACTGCTTGATATATGTGGCGGAATTAATTTCTGTTTGCTTACCATCAATAGCTGCAGTGGAAATAATTTTTGCACCACTGGGATTTTTGCCACAGAATTTTGCGATAGCAATTAAACTGTAGGCAGTTGTTTGTGTGCTGTACCAATAATCCTGCGATAATTTTGCAGCGATCTGGCGTAGCAACTCTTCGGCTTTTGCCTTTCTGCCAAGCAGGGTTAATGTTTCCAATACCATGGCTTCATCCCTTGTATCGGAACCATAAGTAAAGCCAGGATTTTTTCTTGCATCGAATGTTGCAGAAAGCCCACTGATAAGGCTTTGAGCAATATTATCCTGGCCTGCTAATTTATACGTTGCTGCCAGCCGCCATTTGGCTTCCGGTGATAAATATTTGAATTCCTTCAGGCGGTTCATAGCACCAAGCTCCGGCGCTTTTGCCAATGCCAAAGTATAAAGCCTGTAAGATTGTGAAAGATCTCCGCCATAAAAATTTGTTGTAGATGGAACCCAGGTATTTGCTTTCGCACGCTGATAATTTTTCCATTGCTGCAACATGTAATCGCTTACCAAATAACCACTGCTTTGTGCTTCCACTAAAAAATGACCCGCATAATTACTTCCCCAATCATCACTTTCCGGGTCGCCGGGCCAGTAACTGAATCCTCCATCAGGGCGCTGAAAATTCTGCAGCTTTGCAATGCCGGCTTTTACATTTCTGTCCACCTGAGCTTTTTTATAATCATCCAGGTCTGTCAATTGATTTAATACCAATTGCGGAAAAACTGCCGAGGTTGTTTGCTCAATACAGCCATGCGGATATTCTATCAGATAATCCAAACGCTTTTGCAAATTCATTGATGGTATGCTGGATATCTCTATAGTAGCAGAACTTGTAGAAGCAACACCAATGGGCGCTGCGGAGGTTTTCCATTGCTGGCCTGGTGCTAAAGTAATTTCATTGATACTGGTAACCGGTGGGTTAGGATTACGGATATCCAGTTCTACTTCATAGGCTGCTTTTTCGCTGCCGGATGAAGCTATCAGCTTTACTTTTCCAATACCCACATTTGATTTTACCCGTACATCATAATACAACATTTCTTCGCCGGGCCGGGAGAAATTTACGCTTTGAATATTTGAACCTACCACTTCTAAAAAAGGATTTGCCTGTAAAGAAACATTTACTTTTTTGATATTATTTTCCATTGCAAAAATGGTGACGGGTAATTTAATTGTTTCGCCGGGGCCTAAAACTCTTGGCATGGCCGCCAGCATCATCAAGGGTTTTTTTACAGCAACAGCTTTTTCCGCAGCGCCATAACTTCCATCATGCGCCGCTACAACCATTGCTCTTACTGAACCGATGTAAGATGGCAAAATGAAGTTTTGTTTTTGTGTCTGGTTCCTGCTTAAATGGAATGGCCCTAAAAATTTTACTACAGGCACAAAGCGATTGGCTGTTTTTTGAGATATGGGCCCGGCATCTGCATCGCCGCCAATGGTAAGGATGCGCTCCAGGTCGCCGCCCCAGGCACCTATCACGTAATCAAACATGTCAAAACTTTTTACGCCAAGGGCTTCTCTTGCATAAAATGCATCATGCGGATTGGGCGTTTTAAACCTGGTGAGATCCAGCAAACCCTCATCAACAATTGCCACACAATAGGTCATCTCTTTTCCATTTTGTTCGCTTACAGAAAAGGAAACATTTTGTTCCGGGCGGATGGTATTGGGAATATTGATAACTGGATTAAGAAGGGTATTTTTATCTTCTACAAAGATCGGTACAGAGCCATACATTCTTATTGGCAGATCATTAATCGTCTGAGAGTGGGGCTGCAGCAGGCTTACCGTTGCATACACATTCGGAGACATTGTTCCATCTGATTTGAACTTGACAATGGTTTGTCCCTGTGATGTTTGCTGCCAGAAGGTTTTTATCACTTTACTTCCGTTCTCGAGGCTGACCAATACACGCCCGCCTTTGCTGCTGGGTATGGTCAATAAAACATCATCGCCAACATTGTATTTTTCTTTATTGGAAGTGAAGGATAACATAGATGCTGCTGACTGATCATCATTTCCTTCCCTGCTTTGCCAGCCGGGTTCATCAATGTATAATGCAGAGCCGCTTTTATGTCCACTCTTCAGGTCTTTTACTAAAATTAAATATCGCCCCCATTCATTTTCTGAAGTACCAAAAGCCCACTGCCCCTTACCGTTAGTAAGATGAACGGTTTCTTTTTTTATTAATTTATTGTATTCATTTTGTGTAAAGTTGCTAAGGTTATTTCCATTATCATCCCACCACCAGCGCCATTGAATGCGGTAAAATTCTACTTCTACATCATTGTTTCCGCTTACCAGGTTTCCCCGGCTATCCACATTTACGAGCTGGCTGGTATGCGTTTTTCCTGACAATAAATAATTAAATGGTTTCTCACCTTCGGGCAATTTTATACCAACATAACTTGTATAAGGGCTGTAAGGAATGCTCATATTATCAATGCTGAAAGCACCGCCAGGCTCAAAAACTTTTACTACCAGGTTTGCAGTAAGCATACCAGGGGCTGTTTCATCAATTTCAAAAGCCGGTTTTATGGAGGCATTGCCGGCACTGTCCAGGCTGCCTTCATAAATAGTTTTTTGTTGGGTAGCATATTTTGCGGTAGGGTTATCAAAATCGTAACCGGCAAATTTTGGGAACGAGGTAGTTTTTGCATACAGCGAGGCATCTATCTTTGCCTTTAGATTTTTACCTGGCGTACCAAACAGCCATTTGGCATTGATAGTTCCGATGCCGGTGCTGCCTTGCCCCAGCAATGCATCTTTACCAAAATCAAGATTTATTTTCAGCCTGTTTGGCATTACGGTTTCTATTTTAATTCCTTTTTCAAAAGTAGCACCCCCAACTTTTATTTTTGCCAGCCAGTTGCCGGTAGGCGAGGAAGCATCTGTATTTGTTTTGAAAAGATAGAAGCCATCAGCAGCATTATTCTGTACTGCATGTTTATACAATTGGCCGGTTGGGGTGTACAAACTAAATTCTACCGGCAGCTCTTTTGGTAATTTATTGGCCTTGTCTTCTACAATAAAATTAAGGTACAGCGTGTCGCCTGGCCGCCATACGCCACGCTCGCCAAAAATGAATCCTTTAATGCCATTCTTTACTTCGGCTCCGCTTACATCAAAGCGGCTAAGGGCAAGCGAATTCCCATCTTCTAATTTTAAATAACCTCTTTCATTATCTTTTTTAGCAATTAATAAATACGGCTTGCGTTTCAGCTCAATGGTTGCAAATCCATCGCCATCACTTTTTGTTTTGCTGATGATGTTTTGCTGGTAATCCATAATTTCCAGCTCTACACCGCTCATGGGATCGGTAGTAAGAATATTGCTGACGGCAATACTTATGCTGTTGTCATTTCCCCGCTTTGCGGTAAGGCCAATATTGCTGGCTAAAATATTCCGGGTAGCCCAGCGGTCTTTGTTGTAATAAGATTTACTGTTAGGGTCATCACGCCGTTCCCAGTTATAACCATAAGGGTAATACTCATCATACCTGTCCCAAAAAGCATCATCTTCATCCACTCCATTTTTATTATTTTCATTGTAGTCTTCATCAGCAGCTTCTCCTTCTTTATCAGAAGGTATTTTACTTGTATCAGTAGCTTCGTATAAAGAATATTTAGGCCGAAAACCAATGGTGATACGGTATATAGCGCCCCGCTCTGTTTTTAAAAACTTATCAATATCTAAAGAAAAATGTTGCCGCTTATGCAGGTCAAGCGTTTTATCATCATCAAGTCTGATCGTTTTTTGAACGATAGGTTTTGCTACCCGCCGCAATTCACTATTGCCACCCAGGTCATTTTCCTGCAAAAACTGCGGCACATTGTTTTCATAAATTTTTATGATGCTGATATCAACTGCATTCAGATTAATTGCTTCAAATGGCAGCGCCAGTCTGCCGCTGTTTGGGAGAATGTTTCCTTTGCCATGAATTTTTACTGAAGGCATCCGGTTTTCAAAATTGATGTTTGCCGTAAAGCCTTTATCTAAAATATCTCCCCAGGTATTTTTAATTCCTGAATTAATATTTACTGTATAATTACCATCTGATTTTCCATTGCCAAAAACTTTTACTTCACTTCCGTTGATGGTGTATGAAACGTCAGATTGTCCGCTGATATTGATCAGGCCCGTAAGATCCTGGCCTATAGCGATGGGATCACTGAACTGAACCGATGCATATTGCTGTGCATCAAAAACTGCCACAACATTCAACACTTTAAAATCGCCGATAGCCGGTACAGCCACTGCTTTTTCTCCGGTTACTTCCATACTCATTGGCTTTCCATCCCATTTAAGGTAAAGATTACTTACCCCATTTATTCTTTCTATATTATCAATTATATAACCATGTGTTTTTGTTGCATCATTGTGCTGCCAGCTGATTTTAAGTGGCTTATTATTTTGCGTTGCAGATAATAATTTTTCTGACTCTGTTCCTTTTTCAATATCGGCAGTTTCTATTTCGCCACTGAAACTCATTTTGTTTTTTATGCCATTGCTCCGCAAGCCATTATCAGTTATTTTAAATGATGGTTTCACTGTTTGCATGCTGAATTTAAAATCGGCATATTTTTCCGGCACTTTGATTACTTCACCTAATTTGAATTTTACCGTATATAATTTATCTGCCTGTAACCAGTTGTCAGGTTTAAATTCAATAGTGCGTGCATCCAGCCAGAATGCTTTTCCTTTTACCGAAGGAGAGAAATCAAAGAGGGCATCTTTTACCTCTTCTCCCAATGCATGCATTGTGTTTGCTTCGTTTGCCAGTTGAATACGGATGGCAGATGTTTTAGAAATGATGCCTGTTGTATAAGCATCAATGTACTTGCTGAATGCAGGATCTACATCAATCCATTTGTCTTTTTTATTGCATGATGAAAAGAAGAAAAAGAGAAGGGTAAGGCAAAGCATTGTCCGCAAAAAAGTTGCACTGAACTTTTCAGGCCGGGGAGCACAATTGTGGTCCATAAATTTAAAGTTGTATTTTTTTTGTTCAGTAAAACCAGGACGATCTTACTGTTTTAGGTTTATGAATGTAAATGTGTAGATAATTTTTGAAAAATACAAATGCAATTAAGCGGCTATCTGTTAAAAGAAAAATAAATAGTGAACCCGTTTTCAAAAGAATAAATGCAGCGGAAATAAAAAAGATTTTACTGGTCAATAACCTGGTTTCTCAGCAGATCATCAAATACATCTCTTTTGCGTATAAGTTTTGGGATGTTACTTTTAACCAGAACTTCTGCGGGTTTTAACCGGGAATTAAAATTAGAACTCATCTCAAAACCATAAGCGCCGGCATTGTAAAAAACGAGCAGATCGCCTTCTCTTACTTC
>JAYUBR010001294.1:0-9670 GCA_043740775.1 Ferruginibacter sp.
AGTGCAGGGTCAAGACCTTCCCTGCTTAAATAATCAGCCCAAATGGCCAGTGTTTTCCAATGTTTTTTTGCGTATGCTATATTGCCTTCTGCCTTGCAAACAGCAGCGGTAAGCGCCATCATATTGCCACACTCTTCTACCGGCATATCTTCACCATAGGTTTGTCCGTTGGCTAAGGGGTAAGTTCCCAAATCGTGTGAGGGAAAGGGTTTGATCCATTTACCACTTTCGCTGTAATAAAAAATACCGTTTAACATACCTTCAAATAATTGTGGATTATAGGCCAGAAATAAAGGCGCTGAAGGATAGGTAACATCAACTGTATTGATAGAACCGTTGCTAAAATTTTCTTTTGATAACAACAACAATTCGCCTTGCGGACTTTTAACCAGTTTATGCGCAGCAATGCTTTGGCGGTAAGCCAGCTCACATAGTTTTGCATAGTCTTCGCCACCCGCTTTAGCCGCATCATCGTGAATCATTTTATTCACGGCTTCACATTTTTGAATAGTTGCTTTGTAATCAGCAGCGGCTTGTATTAACTGCTGTTCAAATTTTACTGTACCGCTTTGATTCCAGTACGGACGCAAATTTGTTTTAAAATATTGTATAGAATACAGGTCGTCGTAGCCCATTAAAATCAATTGTTCTTTAGATGTGGTGCCTACTTTACCCATACTTACAATTGTGTTTAACAACAAATGTTTTCCGCCGGTAAGTTTGCCGGTAGCGGGCATAAATAATTTTGATACATCACCATCTTCTATAACAGATTGTTTTACTTCTGCACCGGATGGTACCGCTACATACATATACCCCCAGTCAATGCGCAGGTCATCTCCTTTCTTTTGTAACACAGGCTGTTCAATGGTTCCGGCTTTTAATATTGATAAGCCACCAACGTTGTATTGCTGCGTGGTCATGGCTTGCGCGGGTGTATTTGCCGCTATATCTGTAGAGGCCCCAAAATACAATTGCACATCATGCATAGCTCCATCCGTTGATTTTACTTTGGCACTGATGTAAGATACCGGCCTTGCTAAAATGGTAAGATTGTTTATCAGCAACGGCGAAGTAAATGTGAGTAACAGGTTTACTTTGCCGCAGGTAAAATCATAAGCCGTTTGGGTGGCATTTAATTTCACACTGTTTTGTGTAGCTGTTAGTACGGTATTGCCGGCAGCAGCTTTTGGCTCTTCAACAATACCTGCATCCATCATGGCGCCCCCTACATTATTGATAACATGTATGGCTAAAATATTGCCGTCTTTTGTAAGCTTATTTTTTACAACATCTGCAATAGGCAGGTAAATGTATTTGTTGGTCCACCCTACTCTTTTATACACCAGCTCACCGTTCAGGTAAGCTTCTACATCATCATCATGACTTAATTTTAAAAAGAGGTTGTTGAGATTGAGATCGCTTATAGCAAACTTTCTCCGCATCCAGATATTTTTACTAAGCCATTTTGTTTTTACTATGCTTTCATTGTCACCAAAAGGAGCGATACCTTTCTTCCACTGGCTGTCATCAAAGCCAGTATTCATCCAGCCTTCAGCAGGTTTATCTTCAGTATAAGCCGCTTCATAATTTACTTCATCACCGGCAGGCACAATGGTTTTAAATACTTTACCAACATTGCCCATAAAACGATATACTTCACCGTCAACCTTCAACATACCAATTAAAGAATGATCCGCACCTGTCCAGTGTTTTGTTGGCGAAGCGGTTAATTCATCTGTTGTTGACCAGATGCTGAAATACGGGTCGTGCGTAATAAGCGGGAACGCAGGTGCCTTACTGCTCTGTGCAAAAACAAAACAACTATTTACAATCAAAAAACACGATACAATCAATTTCTTCATGATGCGATAATTTATTTTAGCTGGTTGGTATATGGATTCACGCTGCAATTTATATTTTAATTGGCAGCCTGTGTAAGTTTTGAATTGAGTGCTTTCAATTTATCCACCGGCATTTTAATTACTTTTCTGTCGTAGGTAATGAACCCATTTATTTCCCCCTCCACATCTGTAGTTTGGGTGTATACCGCGGCCGATAAACCCTTTTCAATCAGTGCTGGTATCCTGTTAATTAACTCCGTATATCTTTTAAGTAATGCCTCGCTATTTTTAAAACTCTGGTAACCCCAGTTGTTTTTTACCTGCCAGGTATGGCCTTCTACGGGTAAACCGAGGCCGCCAAATTCGCCCAGTACCAATATTCTTTTTGCGCCATACAATTCAGGATCGGGCATTAAAGGTTCGGGATAATTGTGCAGGTCAATGATGGGCCCCACATTCACAAAGTTGCCACCACTCGCAGTATTCACCAACCGGCTGGCATCTTTTTGCATGGTCCATTCAACAATCTCTTTTGTTTTAAACTGGCCCCAGGCTTCGTTAAAAGGTACCCAAACAATTATGCAGGGAAAGTTGTGCAGGTCCTGCATGATTTCGTTCCATTCTGTACGGTACATCTTTTCCGATTCCGGTGTACGGTCTTTATCTGTTGCCCTGCCATAAATACCCGGCCGGTTTTCCCACTCGTTGCCAAGGTCACCGGTAGGCATATCCTGCCATACCAGCATTCCGAGTTTATCGCAGTAATTGTACCAGCGGGCACTCTCTGTTTTTGTATGCTTTCGGATTAAATTAAAACCCATTTCTTTCGTCTTCTCAATATCAAATTTCAGCGCTTCGTCTGTAGGTGCCGTGTACAATCCATCCGGCCACCAGCCCTGGTCAAGCGGACCAAACTGAAAAATAAATTCGTTGTTCAGTAACATTCTTTGTATACCATTTTTATCAGCCTTCATAGAAATTTTACGCATGGCGAAATAAGATTTCACTTCATCTATCTTCTTTCCTTTGCGCATCAGCGTAATTGTAAGGTCATATAAAAATGGACTGTTGGGCGACCATAGCTTTGGGTTGGCAATGGACAACGTTGCTTCATTACCATGCTGCAATTTTTGTTCGGTAATTTTTTCGCTTCCTTTAAATGCACTCACCATCAATTCATCACCTGGCTGCATGCTTTCTACATTCGCTTCCACATGCAATGACTGTTTGTCTACATCAGGGGTTTGTTTTGTACTGGTGATATATGTATTGGGAACAGCTTCAACCCAAACTGTTTGCCAGATGCCTGTTACCGGTGTATACCAGATACTATTGGGATTTTTTACCTGTTTACCTCTTGGCTGTGGACCATCATCTGTAGGATCCCACACACGGATGGCAATTGTTTGACTTCCTTTTTTTAATACAGCGGTGATATCAAAACTAAAAGGGTCGTAGCCGCCCTGGTGCTTACCTACATGGGTTCCGTTTACATACACATCGCATTGCCAGTCAACCGCACCAAACTGCAACAATACTTTATTGTTTTTAAAATTGGCGGGAAGCGTAACACTTTTTTGATACCACAACACGCTGTCTTTACCAACTGTTTTACCAACGCCTGACAATGCCGATTCTACCGCAAACGGCACCACAATTTTTCCGGCAAATGAAACTGGTATTGTTTCCTGTGCTTTTGGTAAAATATTGTATTGCCAAAAGCCATTTAAATTAAGCCAGTTATTTCTTACCATTTGCGGCCTCGGGTATTCCTGCAAAGGTTTGGCGGGGTCTACCTTTTCTGCCCAGGGCGTAACAATTTTATCACCCGCAATCTTCCAATCGCCTTGGGCAAATAACCTGCAGGTTACAAGAATAACAGCAAAAAGCAATGTAATTTTTTTCATTCGATGGTTAAATTTAAGCAGGCACCAATCTATTAACCGGCATCCTTAACAACAAAAAACAAGGCCATTTAGCCAGCTTGCTAAATGGCCCGTTATAATACAACTTGTTTCGGTTAATCATAAATATGTTTCCAGCAACATTTTTGTAACCAGTTATTTTGAAGCCCTGCGTTTTTTTGTTACCTAAGAGTAAGCTAAATTTTTAATTTTTTAAAAACTAATTTTTACTACCGGAGAAAAAATCCTGTCTTCTACTCCGGCTATCTTTAAACCAATCCGTGCATACACATAATTTTGGGTGGGAACAATAGCTGGGATTGCAACGCTCAGGCTTACATTGTTTACATCAACAATTGCAGATCCATCCATGCTTGTACTTGCAATGTTATTATCCCCTTCTGAAACAAACTGTGTTTTATTGATGTACAATCTTACATTTTCAATATCCTTTGCATTGGCACCGGTTATTATTTTTTCTATTTTAAAGGTACCGGCAACTTTTCCGGAAGCGGCCGCAAGTTGCGGTGTGCGTATCATGTAATAAGGCATCACTTCAAGATCAAGATTTTGATTGCCCTTCAGGTTAACGATCAATGTATCCGGGTCTCCTGCAGCATTTTGCTTCCAGATAAAAGGCCCTTGCCCGTTGGGAATAATCAGTTTGTATTGCCCGTCAAAAAGCAAAGATGAATAAGATCCGTCCTGCTCAAATGTTTGGGTAATGGCGCCCACTTTTCCGAAACCGTCCTGGTATAACTGGTAAGGTACCTGGTTATTTTCAAGCTGTAATGCCTCGCCTTTATAAACCACCTTGCCGCTTAAGGTAGTAGTGGGCGGTTTGTAATTGTCTTTTTTACAAGACAGTAATGTTGCAGCAATTGCTACCGTTAGTATATAATTGAATTTAATAGCCATGATCTGATTATTTAAAATTAAAAACTATTGATTGGGTTGTTTAACGATTTTTGGATTGGCTGACCTAACATTGTCATCAATGAAAGAATAATAATTGCCAAAAAGAAATTTATTAGCCCCTGTAACTGCCGATGGTAACACAATACTGTACACCCATTTGCCATTGTCGGGGCTGGCCGGATTGTAATATTTATATGGCCATAAACCGTAAGGCTGCGTATTCTTTTTGGTTGATGCTCCAATGTTTGTTACCAGATCAGCTTCTGTCATTTTAGTGCCATCCCAAACAATGTGGGCCAGTCTCCACCTTTTAAGATCATACAAAATATGCCCTTCAAAAGCCAGCTCTACCCTGCGTTCGTGCACAATTCTGTCGAATGTAATTTGTGCAGGCGTTAATGGTATTATTAACCCGGCCCTTGATCTTACCTGGTTCATGTAGACTGCAGCAACTCCAGTTTGTCCCAGTTCAAAAGCAGCTTCGGCAGCGTTTAATAAAACTTCCGCATAGCGGTATTTCATAAAAGCAACCCCGCTGCCGGTTCCCCTGGAGCCTGCACCCGGTGTAGGGTCCAGGTACTTGCGTATGTAAAATCCTGACTGCGTTCTAAATTCATTTCCGTTAAAAGGCCCGTCTTTACCCAACACCTGAACTTTTGTTGTGGTACCAGGCAATGCTACCAGCACGCTTGCATCGTTGCTGTTAAAAACAGTACCATCTGCCAGCTTATAACCTGCCCATATATCTAACTGTTGCCCTTTAAAAGAACTACCGGGCAAAATAACCGTACCAGCAAGCCTTGCATCACGGCCTGCAAAAATATCTGTTTGATTGGCGTAATAGATTGGATTACCTGAACCGTTTGTTGCAGGGATGGGTGCAAAACTATTGTCTAATTTTTCAAAAGCTTCTACAAGGTTTAATGAAGGATTCAAACGGCCTGCATCACCATTACCAGATTCTTCTCCTGATGAAAAGGGTTGGTTGTTCACAGTAAAACCGTGTGTTTTTCCACTCTTGGGTTTGTAATCTTCAACCAAAATGGCTTCATTGTTTGTAGCATCTTCATCCAGGAACAGGCCCGCAAAATTTTCAGATAAATCGGGTTTGTTTTTGTACAAAGAATAAGCGCCTGCATTGCCGTTTATAATTTCCTGTGCGGCTGCCAACGCAGTTGTATAGTAAGCAGTACCTTTACCTGAGCTGATACCCACCTCGCCACCTGGCAGTGTAATCAGCGGTGTTGTAGCGCCGTATTTAGCGATAGAACCTGCATACAGTGCGGCCCTTGCTTCCATTGCCAATGCCGCGCCTTTTGTAGCTCTTGATTTATCGCCCGACTTCATGGGCAATGCATCTTTGATAGCTTCTGCTTCGCTGATTACAAAATCATAAATATCAGATTCTTTTGCTCTTGCCTGTTGAAGATAAGAAGGGTCACCATTGAAATCATATTGAAGCGGTGTAAGTATCAACGGAATACCCCCCATCCTTTTTACCACTTCAAAATAAAAGTTAGCCCTTAAAAAACGCCCCTCTGCTAAAAACTTCGCTTTATCCGGTGCAGACAATGCGGTAGCTGCACTATCGCGTTGAATAAATAAATTCAATTCACGAATGTACCTGTAGCTATCATCCCAGTTAATGCCCCACTCTCCGTAGCCCCATCCTGTTCTTTGAACCAGGTAATTGCTACCCGTTTCTGAAGGATAACTTTCACTAAAATCTGCAAACGATCTCCAGCCTCCGTGAAAGTCTGAAAATTCGAGCTGGCGGCTATACAAGTCGGCCAGTATGGATACTACCTGTGCCGGATCTGAAAAAGCCTGTTCGTTTGTAAGCAACGATGTTGAAGGCACGTTTAAAAAATCACTATCTTTTTTGCACCCTCCCAAACCAACCAGGAATGCTAAAAGTATAATTGCAATAATATTTTTCATTTGAACGATTTTTAAATTTTTATAAAGAAATATGAAACCCTACATTAACAAATTTGTTCTGCGGAAACTGAAGCCCGTTGTCGTCCGTTACCTCCGGATCAACCCCGTAAGATTTCAGGTTATCAAAAGAGAAAAGGTTATAGGCATTTACATAAAATCTGGCACCCTGTATTTTAATTTTATTAATCAGTTTAACCGGTACAGTGTAACCAACTTCCATCGTTCTTGCACGCAGGTATTTAACGCTGTGCAGCCAAAAAGTAGAGTTCCACACGTTGCCATCAGGGCCCCCATAATCGCTGTGGCCGTGGCCCGGATTGATTCTGTTGGCAGGATATTTACCTGGCACCCATGCGCTGTTAACATCAAACAAATCGGCCCTGTGCCACCTGTCTTCAAAAATTGAATTTAAGTTTCCGTTATTTTGAAAAGCCCATCTTGTTTCCCAGTTTTGAACCCAGGTATAGCCTGCGCCACCGGAAAAGTCAGCATGAAAATCAAAGTTTTTGTAATTAAGCCCAATTGAAAAACCAAAGTTTAAATTAGGTTGTGTGCCATAGCCAAAACCAATAGGCCGCTCATCGTACTGATCAATTTTACCATCGTTGTTTTGGTCTTTATAAATAAGGTCGCCGGGAATTAAAGTGCGGTTTCCCTTACCATCAATATTTACCTTATAGTTATTTACTTCTTCCTGCGATTTAAACTGTCCTATAGTTTCATATCCCCAATCCATGTGTGCATACCTGTTAACACCTGAGCTGCGGTATTGATCCCATGAGTTGAAAAAACGTGGTTTGTAAAAGTCGAGTGTTTTAGTACGGGCATAACTAAAATTACCGCCGATGGTATAATTTAAGTCTCCGGCCTTACCAGCATAATTCACAGAAAATTCTCCACCAAAACTTGCATCACTGTTAAGATTTTCATCGGGGAGATTGTAACCCAATTCACGTGGAATAACCACATCTGATTTACTGGTAAGTAACCCTGTACGTTTGCGGTAGAAATAATCTACAGAACCGGTAATTTTATTTTTTAATAAAACATAATCAAGCCCAACATCAGTAACCTTACTTTTTAACCACGAAATATTGGTAACCGGTACTCCCCTGTCCCTTGATCCAACAACGGCATTGTTGTTAAATATTGACAAGCCATTGTTATAATTATATCCCTGTAAATAGGCGTACTCATTAACGATTGGTCTGTTTGGATCGTTCGGGTTTCTGTCGTCTCCCAATACACCATATGAACCTCTGAATTTGATATCATTCACAAACGTTTGGTTGCCCAGCAATCTTTTCATAAATGCCTCTTCTGTTATTCTCCATCCTGCTGAAATGCCGGGGAAATAACCCACTCTCTTATCAGGAGCAAAAAGATAGGATGCATCCCTTCTTGCAGATGCTTCAAGAAAATACCGGTTGGCAAAACTATAGTTGATGCGGCCGATATAACCAACCCTTGCCTGGAAGGCATCTTCATCATTGTAGGTATCTGCTGTTGGAAAATAAATCAATGGCAATGCGTTGGTAGTAGGTGAGGCATGCAGCCAGTTTCTCAGATAATGTCTTTTGATTCTTTCCGCTACAACGGTTGCCCCTATTATATGATCGCCAAATTTATTGTTATAATTTAATTGTACCTGTGTATTTACATTTTCCTGTTTGCGCTGGTCACGTTCCCGCCATGGGTTAGAACTTCCATTGGTACGTTCGTATATTTTTGTTACCGGGCGATACGTGTAGGCATCGTAAGTATATTCATGGTTGTTCAATAAATAATCTTCAAGGTAATAGGAATAAACACCTTTTAACACCAACCCTTTCACAGCAGGTATCTGCCACTCAGCATCTACGTTGGTGGTAATGGCACGCCTGGTACTTTTGTATTTACCGGCTAATTTATAATTAAGGTATGCCCAGTTGGCCTGGGTATGATCTCCGTTGTCCTGCAGGTATTGCGGGTTATCGTTGGCATAGGGTCTGTCTAAAGGAGTGTTTCTAAGGATGGCAAATTTTGCAAGGAAATAATCATCGCCACCCGGCACACCAGGGTTTTCTACAATTTCTGATCTTCCATTTATTTGAACGCCTACCTTTAAACTTTTACTTATCTGGGCAGTAACGTTGGACTGTATGTTGGTACGGTTATATTTATACTCCCTTCCCAAAACAGAATTTTGCGCCAGGTTGGTACCTGAAAGATAATACCTCACTTTATCTGACCCACCGGTTAAATTAGCATTCAAAGAAGTTTGTGGTGCATTTTTTTTGATAACAAAATTCGTCCAGTCAAAACTTCTGTAAGCGGGATCGGTACCTGCTTTGTACTTGTCCAGTTCAGCCTGTGTTATGCCTGTGCTGCCAGAAGTATTCACTTCGGCTTCTGCACGGTAACGCATGTAATCGTACGAACTTTTTACTACATGTGGAAACCTTGTCCAGTTTTGAGCACCTGTGTAAACATCCAGGTTTACCTTTGATTTATCATTTAATTTTCCTCTTTTAGTTGTAACCACTACTACTCCGTTTGCAGCACGTACACCATAAATAGCTGCCGAAGCATCTTTTAAAATGGTAATGCTTTCCACATCATTTGGCGACAGGTTGTCAAACTGGTTGTTATCAGATTGTATTCCATCAATTACAAATAAGGGCGTACCCATATTGCGTATCTGAATATTTGCTGTAGCGCCTGGCCTTCCATCAGACATCCTGAAAGTTACACCGGGTAATTTACCCGCCAACCCTGTGCTAACGGTAGAACCACCATGCACCCGATCAAGGTCTTTTGCATTAACAGTAGAGATAGCGCCTGTTAAGGCCTGTTTGTTTTTTGTACCATAACCAATCACAATCACTTCATCCAGATCATTTTTAACCCTGGTTAACAGTACCGTAAAATCTGTTTTATTACCGACTTTCATTTCGTGGCTGGCATAGCCTACTGTTGTAACAATAAGCGTAGACTTTGCATTTGCCACCTTTAGTGTAAATTTACCCTGCTCATCTGTAGTAGTAGCGTTGCGGGTTCCTTTTTCTGTAACAGTAGATTGTG